>JAHLWJ010000072.1 GCA_019057975.1 Promethearchaeota archaeon
TGATCCTCTCCTTAAACCCAACATAAGATTAGGTGTACTAATGAAATCAACAAATGTTGCTTTTTATGGGAACCTAATTCTATATGGTTATTTTCATTGAAGTTGTTACTATTATATTTGGGGTCAGGCTTCACAAATTCACATTTTCGTTTTACATTTTGTGAAGTTGTGAAGCCTGACCCCGATTTCAGTCTATATTTTGTGAACTTAGCGAAGATCCCATTTTCCACATTCTAATAATATGAGCTACGTTCTTATAATCACAAATCAATTTCGAAAAGTATGCCACGCTCCGTAAAACCACATTGTCTGTAAAATTCTCTCGCTTTTATATTTGTCTTCTCAGTGCTAACTTCAACTTCACAGCATCCGAGTTGACTGCTTTTTTCAATAACATTTGATAGCAGTTGCTTACCAATACTCTTACCACAATAATCTTTAGCGATAATAATCTCGTCAATTAATCCAGAGAGACCACGATGCAAAATTGTCTTACGAGTCGTAAAGTTGATAAATCCGACCACGATTCCCTCTATCTCTGCAACTAGAATATAAGAGTTAGCCTCACTTAAAAGATTTCGACAGTTCTCAGCAATCAGTTTAATGTCAATACCTTCTGTGTTTCCCATAGCTTCGATGAGTTCAAGCGTCAACTTCTTAATTGTTAACAGGTCGGATTCCCTTGCTTCTCTGATGATAATATCCGCCATATCAAACCTCCTAGAGAGTAATTTCGCTTAACGTTCCGCGCGGATTCCCAATGTCCTAAAGGATGTACGGGAATCTGCTGTTAGACGATGTCACCGTGCATTATCTTTCATATAACTGCCTTATATATTTTTCTATTTCAGAAATAGAATCATTTGGATATTTAACATTTATTTTCATTGTTAATTCATATGCAAGTCTTTTAAATAACTCGATCATTCCAAATAAACTATCCCATGTATCGCTTTTATCGTACTTTGAAAAGCACTTCTTGAAGGATTCTTTAATATCTATATCTACTTGGGTTTCAAGGTTTTTGCCTTGCGAATGAATTTTGTTGTTGTTCCAATCATATTTACTCGACTCATTCCATAATATAATTTGAAGCATAAACCCTTTTATGGGACCATTTTCTAATATTTTCGCAAACCATAATCTATCTCTTTTTAAATACTTTGCAACGCTGTATGCTTCAAACCAGAAATTATACATTGTTGTCAATAATTCATCTTCTGTTGGTTGGGTTATTATAAAACCATCGTAATTAGGCAATATAACATTATCAGTAATCTTATCTTTATCGAGAAGTACCTCATAACCGTTTCTATAGGACTCTGGTAGAATTCTATTTTCTATAATTTCATACAATACATTGATAGGCCAGAAGGAAAAATCAACTCGGGGATTATTTTTATATAAAACTAATCTAGTAGGAATTTCTATATTCTTATAGAAAAACTTTTCTTTCTGATAAACCAATACTTGATCAAAATTATTTATCCAACTGTTATCTGAAGTATACTTATCAGGATTAACTACAAAAACATTTAAATCATAATCCGACAGCTCATCAGTTGGTGAATTTGATGCTCGCGATCCTTCAAGAATAAGAGTTCGAATCTCAGATTCATTTTTAGCCCAGTTTACTATTTTATTTAATATGCTATGATTCACAGTTTTTCACTCCCTTGCACTCCGATTTGTTTAACATTTTCGCTGTTTGTGAAGCCCAAAGAAATTGGTTGAACGCAGTGAGCCATAAACAGCGTGTTATATGCAATATGCAGTGGACTCACCTCTTTTCTTGGTCCTTTGAAGTCACCGTAATGTTAATTTGGTTAGATTTCAGATAGCCTTGCCAGGGAGGTGCCCCCAATTGCTTCAACTGTTTTTTTCTTTCAGGCGAGGGATGCGGTAGTTCGTCCCAGGTATAGATTGCCTGTAGTGTATATCTCCCCGACTCTGGAATAAACTGGACATATTCAAATGGAGCGTGCTCAAAAACTCTTTTGTCTGTCCAGAATCTTGAATTCAACCGGGTACTCTCTTGATGGGTCTGACCCGGCAGAAGTTTCAACAAATCTGGAACTGTATGAAGCATATTGGAATATATGGGGACGATTTCTATAGTTGATAAAGAACCACTACCGCTGTCAAGAGTGACTATAACTTTCTCCAGATCGTACAAGGGTGCTTCCTCTGGACACTGTGGCTGCTGGGCACTAACCAAAATCACCCGGGCTTGGGAACCTACATTTTCAAATACAATGTACAACCAAATATCTTCCCCTTCTTTATAAGATAGCTTATCAGTCCAAATGCGAAACCGAATACCGTCTAATACTTCACTCCATGTTTCATTTGTTGTGGAGCTCTCAGAATTTGTGCTTAGAGGTATTTTACAGGAGAGAAACAAAAATGTAGAAACTATTAATAAAATCCCTATCAACAAATATTTTCTCATTTACTGCCTCCTATTCGAGCCGATTGTCTATAACATTCTCGGACTTTACGAAGCCAGCCGCAGGCTGATTTGTGTGAAGCGACAACGTAACCGTAAAGCACATGTTATCTGACGTGACCCAACCGTTTGAGCCACGATATCCATCTGCTACCCTAATATTACATCCATGCTCAACCAGCTCTCTATCAGACCAAGGTAGAGAAATCTCACGACAGGCAATTTTTAAAGGTTTGGAATTCTCCTCAAAAGAATTATAAAAATTTTGGTAATACCAAGAAGCCCGATTATCGGAATCTTTGTAACCGTAAGTACCTGATCCAATCTCTTCAGCCAATGATAAATCCAAAGATACGAACAAGCACAACACTATAGAGAATAGTAATAAACTTAATGAAAACCGCTTCAACTATTCTTCACCTCCATCTGAGATTAGGTCATGTTGGATAATAGCTAATAATCGCATTATGCGTTTATCCTGCTAAAATGACATAATATCCGCAGTATTGCGGATACCCTTAATATCCTTTTGCACTTTTAAGACTTAATTGTCCAAATACTTTGGTTATCCTTGCATATAGACGACAAAAGTTTTGAAAATCCTCTTTTTTTAATTAAAATAGGAACACATCCTATTTTCCCCATGGTTTAGCTTTCCCTTTTACGAGGTCTTCCTTTAGGACATTATCTATATTAATATCTAAAACCTCAACCATCATGTTAATAAACTCCTCAGACCCTATAGGTTTTTTGCAAAAAGTTACTGAATTATTGACTTGTACACCTTCCCTATTTATCTAATTTAAAAGTAAATATAAATTGTCTAAGAAAATGGGATGCGTTCCCTATTTATTAATTTATTAATTTTCAATCTTATTCAAAAGGTTTTTCAATTTCTTTTCTTTCCTGCTCGAATTTTTCAATTAGTTTTCTTAAGATATTCCCCTTGTTTGAAAAATATTTCTCTATGAATTTTTCAGTTTTTAAAGGAATATAAAAAAAACTATTTGGTTTCACATAACTAATATTGAATTCAGGTAACTCAGAATAAAATGAATTTTTCTGAATTTCTTTTATATATTCTGTAAGCTCTTGTTGATATTCAGGATAGCTACATTCTCCAAATTCAGAATTGTAAAATTTACCCTTACTTTCTTTGGAAATCTTATCTGACCCAAATTCCGGATTTACAACAATAATTTTTTTGCTGGTACCCGAAGTAGCAGCAATTAAAAGATTGTTTATATATGGGTCAAAAAAACTATAACCAATTACAAAAATATATTCCCTTTCTTTTAATAATTTTTTAAAATGGTATATCAGACTAAAAAATGGTTCAATGGAAAAAGTTTTTACACCCTGACCAAAAATAATAAATGGATCATTTTCTAAATCTTGTTCTTTTGGTTTATTTATATCTTCTTCTTTTTGATTTTCCAATTTTTCTTTTTCCCAAATGTCACCTGCTATATCTCGTATCCAATTTAACGAACCATGAAGTTTGTATAAATTTATTCTTCTTTTTTCATCCTTTTCGCTTGGTGCTGATTCCAATCCTACCCATATACCGTTAGAAAACCCCATCCATGGGCAGGCTTCACTAAAATACTTTTCCAAAATCAAATCATAGTTAAGAGAGCAGATATTTAAACAAAAGTTTTCATTGGGATAGTCTTCAATAAACTTCCTTAATGGTTCAATATAAGAAAATTTATTTTCTTCAAATTTTAACCATTCTTTTAATAAATCCTTTTTAATTTTTAACTCAATAGATGAAAATAAATTATTCATCTCATGTTCATTTTCTTTTGCTATAGAATTAAAAGCTGTTTCCAGCTGAACCAATTTATCAGCCCAATTGCCAGTGACAACATA
This sequence comes from Promethearchaeota archaeon, assembly GCA_019057975.1. The sequence continues at coordinate 4,325 of JAHLWJ010000072.1, forward strand.
AGGTAAATAGTTTTCTCTATCCTTAACTCTTCTAATTAACAAAACCAGCTCTTCAATATTTTGTTTGAATTTGAACTTTCCTCCGCTCTGAATCGAGCGCCACTCGCTATGGTATGAAAGAGATGATAATAAAAATTTAAGTGCTTCCTTTTCAATATTGTTAAATCTATTTTTTTCATCACTTTTTTGAATATGGATACGCAAGTCACCCAACATTTCCGAGGACATTCTACAACCTGCAGGTTTTGAAAAACCTGCACCTATTACAAACAAACATTTATTTATAACTTCTTTTATTTCCATTATAAAAACCACGGCGTTTTTTGACTAATTTTATTTTTTGGTATTGACTCATCGAAATTTCCAGCATAATCAGCAATTAGTTTCGAATATATAGTGGTAACAGGTTGACTTCTTTGTTTTAATCCTTTCCAGTATAATCGTGAAAATTCATAAACCTGACTTATTAATTGTTTTTCATCAAAAATTGTATTATTACCTGCATAGATCCTTAATTTTATTGGCCATTCTTCAGTTACAGAACGTAATGATTTCTTCCTATAACGAGTATTATTGAACAAAAGATATTCATCCTTTCCTGTTTTAACATATGTGCCACTTACAGGCATTCCATAATCGTAATCTTCATCAAAACAAACTTCTACTGTAGTTTTTACATCATTGATTTCTATGTAAACAAGAGGAGTATCTAATTCTAATTCTTTTCTAAGTAATCTCTCGATTTTTCGTTCTGCCTTGCCGTAGGGTTTATAAGTATGAATAACAACCCTTTTTAATTCTTCAGAATTTTCTTCTCGAAAGGTTTTAATTGCTTGTTTTAAATCACTTGAAATTTTATCTAAATCTTCCCCTTCATAACTATTCACGTTTTTTAAATAACCTTGATTGTTAAAAAATACTGCACTGCCAATATATTTAGTATCATTTATTTTTTTTGTATTGAAACCAATTATTAACTCTTCATAAGATTGTTCCTTTAATTTCCACGGAATGCCTCCAAGTTTTGCTAGGATTGCAATAGCTATATTCGGGAGATAAAAATGAAAGTAATCGGAGCGAATATTTTTGTAACAAACAAACTGAGACGGAATATTTTTTTTAAATAATTCTTTTTTTATGCAATAGTAAAGTTTATTTAATTGATCTGACTGTTTTCCTTTTTTAAAGGGACCTATTAAGACAACGAAGTAATTTTCGTAACTATTGCCTGGCAAATTTTCAGATAAAAATTTATAAAAATCTTCCTCCAGGTTTTTTTCATTATATTTTAACTTCAAATCAGCCAAAGTAGTTGGAATTTCCACATAAGTTTGCAAACCTGGAAAGTGTTTAAGCCCATTTTTTAAATATTGATATAATTTATTTGCATCATCTGAATTTTCATAAATAAAGATAAATTGGACATCTTTTGCAATAGGAGAAGGTTTAAAGGAACCATAATCTCTCATCCCAGTTGCAGCATTAATATCAGTTTTGTTATTTTTAAAAACCATTTCATTGTTGCCAAAATATACAGTGTTTATATGTTCATCAGGTATATTTAAAAATCCACCAGATTGAATTTTCAGGGTGTTGGATTCCAGATTTAAAAGATGTTTTTTATAAAATTCTTTTATATCATTGTACAATCCTTTGTAAGAAATTTTTTTAGGTGAAACAAAGGCATTAATCTTTCTCTTTATATCATTATTTGCAATAATTCTTAATTGCCGGGCATCTATATATTTTATCTTTACAATAAATTGGTTTGCAGTATCTATTGCTTTTAAATTAGTAAACTTAATATCAGGAAAGGAATTCTTACTTTTTTCAGTTTTACTTATTAGGACATTTTCACTGGTTTTATTAAATATAATTTCATTTCTACTTGGTTTTATTCTGAAATCGTAGCGAAAATATTTTTCCCATTCATCATTAAAAGATTTAGAAAATATATATGCGCTTAAATCTACTCCCGTGATGTAAGGTTCAATCAAAAAATTTTCTTTTTTTAAATGATTGATTAAATGATATTTTACAAAGTTTTTTCTGAAACTTTCAAAATATACTTCATTCAATATTAATTGAAAACTATTTTCGGTATCAATTTCTTGAAAGTCAAAATAAACATAAGGTTGTTCGTTGATATCGGCTCCATCATAATTACCAAACCAATCCTTAAATTTATTTAAGTCACTAGTGTCTTTTAACCTTTCTATAAAGTATTGATATTTTAATCTGAACATTGCTTTTGATTTTGAGCAATATATATTTATTCCTTCTTTCGGAATTAATTCATATTTTATTCTATTGATTATTAAATTATTCATAATATCCTTCCATTTTGTTTTTTTCCTTCCAATATTTTTATTTCCTCTTCAGTTAAATCATATAATTTATAAACCATTTGGTCAATTTGTTTTTCTTATTCTTTAATTTTGGTTTGTTTAGCATAATTAGCCAGATAGTCATCGCCTTAAGGAAAATGGGACCTTCTGTTTATGCTCGATACTTGAGTAACTTATTTGGTATAATTTTAATCAAAAATATTATACTTAAAAATTTCATTAGAGTATTCAGATGCAAATTTAAATGCATCATCAATTAAAGCACGACAATCTTTTTGGCTTATGTCAATCCCCTTATGAACTATTTGGTCACGAAGATATGCTAATTGATCTAATGAGTTCCGATATTTAATTACTTCATTGTTTTTTATGTATCCCTTACTTTGTAAATATGTTTGTAATTTATTTAATGCTTTTCTCATGCCAATAGTTTTGTCTGGTTTATCAAATATTGAAATATTCAACTTTGGATCTTTTAAAATTGAATATAAAAATGCTTCAATTCCTTGAAAAGCAGAAATTATTGCCAACCTGTGGGAATTTGAATTTTCTTCAAGTGAAAATTGTACACTCCTATTTAAAAAACCTTTACTCATAGATAAATAAAGATCTAACGATTTTTTTGGGTAAAAATCTTTGAATTTCATAAATTCTAAAACAAGAACAGTTAAAAATGGAAAAGGAAGGCCACTTTCTTCCCAAAATCCTAATTTATTTTGCTGATTTAATATCCATTTAATACCTAAATGAACAGATCGTTTAATATATTTAATATCACTACGAATCAAAGCTTCAAGGGAAAGTAAAGTTGTAAATATTTCAGGCTCTGATTTAAATTCGTCACTCCAACTTCCATCAGAATTTTGTTTACCCAGAAGCCATTTCGCCCCCAATACACCCTTATTCCTCATTGGATCTGAAATAGATAATTTTAAAAGATTCAATGAACATAAAGCGGTTGTATAAATGCTTGGAAAAAGTTTTGATTTCATAATTCCATTTTTTGAATCTTTTTCAGGTTTTTCTCTCCTTATAAAATCTGTCCAACAACCTTCTATAAATTGATTATTCGCAATTCTTCTCAAAGCTAAGTTTACTGCATCTCTAATTCGATTAGGAAGGTTACGACTCAAGCTAACAAGCCAAAGATCAAATGCTATTGATGTTAAATTTGTATCTCCTTGAAAACATGCTATCAGAGCTTCTATTTCTGAAACACCTTTAAGAAGAGAACAGGCTAATACGTTCTCTATCTCTCCAAGTGTTGATTCAAATTCACCAATCTTAAAGTGTTCACAAAATTTATACCTTGAGACACAATCTAGTGTTCCCTGAAAATCTCTACTGGTCCAAAAAATATCATTTCCAAAAAAGAGAGAATCTTTTGTTTTTTCTTTGTATGATTTAAATTCTTCTTTCCAATCACATAATACTTTTTCAATAATATTTGAAGAAATTTTATCATCAAGTAATACCATTGCATCGTAAATTTGATCAGTATCAGGATATTTATTAATAGAAATCTCGGCTTCTACCAACCCCAATAAAGCATTATATGCTTTATCCAAATCATTAGGTATATTATGAATTTTGCTTTTAACCTTAGTTAAATAATAATTAACATAATTCTCTAAAGATTTTGACGGCTTTTCTCCTTTTTTCAAAGTATTAATCTGTTTTATTAATAATTCATTGAAATGAGATTGATTTAAATCCAATCTTTCGGCAATATTAAGGAGATTTTCAATTCTTGCTTTTGCATCTAAATTCACTATTACTTTTCTATCGTTAAAACGCTCACACCAAAATGGCAAATAATTTATTATCCGATGTAAAAGTTCTTGACATAGAAAATATTCTAAATACATTTCCTTTAACAAATCATTTTTCATAAATAATAAACTCCCTTTTCATTAAAGATAAATCTGGTATTTTCTCTGACTCCACCTCTAAAATTTATTATAGTTTTTAGATCTAGATTGTATATATTATAAAAAATATTAAACCTATCATCCGCTATTTTATATACCCAAATTCTTTTTTATTTAAATCTGGATATGAAAATAGTATTTTATTTTTTGTATATGAATAAATCCAAACCCCCTTAAATGGTGAATTGCTAATATTGTCTTTGATGTAATCCGCCGTTTCAGGTAGCCAATGATTTTCTGGAATTTCCGGTTGTAATGCATAATAAGCTAATAAATCAATTTTATTTTTAGTTGCGTACTTTTTATTAAATTTATCTTTAATTTCTTTTAAAATAGAAACACCGAAAGAAGTAACGCCTTCAACCCGAAACATTGGTCCAACATAAACTCCCCGGTGAATATTAAACCATTTTATTTCAGGACAACCATTTATTTCTATTTCGTCTATTTTTATTTGATTTTCATCCAAATTTAAAAGAAAATCAATTAAATAAGGTATTGATCTTTTTCTTCTAATCAATGGAAGTTTTTCATTGAAAGCAATATAAATTAAAGCATTTTTATATTTCTGTTTAAATCTCATTCTTTTACATAAGGGTAAGCGATTAACTTCATTATCTAAAAGTTTTTTAAGTTTAATTTGATTTGAAATAGTTTTAGCAATGGAATTATCCAGACACTCCACTAATTCAAAACATAATTCGGTTCCATCTTTCAACTTGCAATATATATCTGGTTTGGAAGGATTTTCTTTTTTAACAGAGGTTAAATTAATTTTATAAGGGCATTCATCCGTAAATTTTTTGAATATTTTGATTTCTCTTTTTCCTTGGCTTAATTGATTCATTTTAATTCAAATAAAACCTATTCCAATATAAACATTTAAATACTTAAGAAGTTACCGGGATCAAATCTTTATATTTCTAATGTTTGCCTTGTTCTTTTTTGATAGTTTTTTATCTTTTCTTCACTCACTATAGAATTTATCATATCTGACATTTCGATTAATTTTTCCGGCGCAATTACTCGTCTAAGTCTTGCCCTCCTAATATCATTCGAATCCTCTAAAAGTTCTTTATAAAAATTAAAAATATATTGAAATTCAAATTCTTCTGTATGGCTCTTTATGGACAAAGGTTTATATAGAGCAATATTGTTTTTTGAGGTTAAAGCTAAACAAAAATTAGAGAATGCTTTACGCTCCTCTAAAGAAATAATATCATTTAATTCGTAAATAAGCTTAAATTTATTTTTTAATATTAATTTTTGTAAATATTGATAAAAATATAAAAAATGATTTTTAATATTTAAATAATCCTCTAAATATCTTTCTCTATCATTTTTTTCACCAATACGCCCCTGTCCATATTTTGCCTTGAAATCCTTAATGTATTTTTTAAAATGAGTTGCAGATAAAATATTCATATTTTTTATTAATTCATCTATCGCTTTTTTTGATAAAGATTTATACATCTGTCCATTCGTATCTAATACAGGGAGGGATTCAATAAATATTGATACTCCTTTTATTTCTTTAAATGTGTTTTTAATATAAATTTTTTCTGTCCATATTTGCCTAATGCGATAAGCGCGAGCAATTGTCATTCTTTTTATTATGCCAATCGTTCGTTCCTGAATTTTCCATCCATAAGAATGAGGTTTATCTATTTTATGTTTAAATAAAATATTACCTAAATCCCATAAGGCAAGTATTTTATTAATAGGAGATTTCTCTGTATCTCTATAAATATTATTAGCTTTTGTTATTTCATCAATTAATAAATTTAAATTAATTTTTTTCACATCCATCCTCAATTCTATAAATTAATTTCTTCTTTATCTATATAAGATTCCAGTTTTAATGCTAACACAGTAATATTTTCGGCTAACTCTTTTTCTGTTAATCTCTTGCCCTTTTGAATCTTGAAAACCACTTCAGGTGCGATAATAAAGGATATATAATTATTCAATCTTTCGTTAAATACTGGCAAGTCTTCTGTTCCAGAATTTCTTTTTCTAAAATCTTTATAACTTGTATTTATATATAAAGAATTACCAGCATCAATTATTCTCCTGTCTTTATTATCAGGAAAAGGTTTGAATTCTATTCTGGGAGAACTTGACTGCACAGTTACTTTTTCTGATTTCCCTTCAATTTCTTTCAAGTCTAAATCACCAATTCCTGCTCCTGTTTCACTGTCGCCTGGACTTCCAGAACCCTCACCCCTTTTGCCATCTTCACCATGAATATTATCTAATCCAAGGCTTCCTCCTCCCGGTAATTCACCTCCCCAATTCGAACCATTGATATCTACAATAGATTCTTTATCGTTATCACCTTTCAATTGTGAACTTTTTTCTATCTCAAATTTTAATTTAAAGTTTTTCATAGCATTACTTAGACAATTTGTAATCTTATCCCCTATTTCATCTAAATGTTCTTGTTTTTTTGAATGTTGCTTTTCATTAAAAAGCTTTTCCACTTTATCTTGTATTCTTGCTAATTCTTGATAAAGAACATTTCTTTCCTCATCATTACTTAAATCGTCCCTGGTGATATTGGGAGAACAAAAATCATTTATCTCTATACTACCTACAATAAATTCATTATTGCCCCATATATAATTATTTTTCCCAATAGAATTAAGGTGTTTTTTGTAACTTTGAATATCTGCAATAGATTGAATTCGCCTTCCTTTATTCTTAATTACCGGTAATCTATTTTTTTGCGGTTGGTCCAGTATTTTTAAATCAATATCTAAAAATGAAATTTTATTACTACTTTCGATTTTTATTCTTTTTTCTGGAAATTCTAAGCCATCCATATTTTTATAATCAAACGCTAATATTCTTTCTTTCCTATGTCCATTTTCAGAAACAAAAATTTCAATTAATCCAGTTCTTAAGATATCATCAAAGTGTCTTGATATTTCATAAATTAATTTTTTTTTCATTTCATTTTTTTTAAATACACGTTTATTGAAATTTGAAATTATTACTTCGGTTCCTTCTTCCACTAATATATCTTCAAGTATTTGTTCACAATAAACTTCATCATGTTCTGTTTTATTACGATCGATTACAATTTTGCATGCAAGACAATTATGTTTTTTAGAAATGAATTGTGCTACTTCAGCAAATGCTCTAAATGCATGTACTCCAAATCCAAATTGCCCATTTGCCCATGATACTGATTTTTTGGTAGATAGCCCTACATTACTTAATAGATTGCATAATTCTTCAGGACTCATACCTCCACAATTATCTAAAAAAGAAATTGTTTTATTGTGTGAGTCAATATCTATATTAACTTTATAATCCCCATTTAAACCCTTTTTTTTATTAATAGTTGCAACATCAACGGAATTATCAATATATTCCATAGCTGCTCTAAAAAAATCTTTATATGTATCAGATATTTGATTTATAATGGCATTTTGGTCCGCAATATTTAATTTTGTTGTACCTATAATCTTCATAATTTAACTATTCCTTTCTTATTATATAAGCTGTTTTGGCCCCACGTTTTAATTTTATAATTTCTCCTCTTTTTATCATTAAATTTAAAATATTTCGGCAGCTTTGTTCTTTAATATTGCATTTATCTGCAAGATATTTATTACTTAGTGCACCATTTCCTGAAAGATTTTTTAAAATCATTTGTATATAACTCTTATTTCTAAGTGTAATTGAGGCACTACGTTGCTGATGCCATTCTCTTATATCTTCTTTTAATCTTGGATTCCCTTGCTTAATAAAAGGGTATCCAAATTCTTGTCGAAAACTTTCCATAGAACCCCAGTAACGAGTAATTTTCGCCCAAATATTCCTAGTTTCTTTATCTTCTCTCATCTCAGTAGTGGTTGGATGATGTCCGTTTTTTTCTACATACTCATCATATTGCATTTTTAATTTCTTCTTTTTTGAGTAAATCTGAACACCTCTTATATCTAAATTAAAATATCCTAATAACTTATTAAAATTAATGATATCAGTGTTTAAAGTTTCCAACATTTCATCTTTTTTCGAACAATCAGATAACTCATTTAATAGTTCTTCTTTATTTGCAAAATATTTAATTAAAAAAGGATAAGAAATTAAATCCTTTTTTATCGGATATTCAAATAACCCGTATTTATTTCCTCTTACTAATATTTGCCGAATTCTCTCACGGGTTAGGCCTACTTCCCTCCCAACTTTTTCAAGCGTGCCGTATTCTTTATATAATTGAAAAATAGTCTTACTGGAGCTGATTTTATCATTTGATAATTTTCTAAGCTTTTTACTTGGTATTTCGTTATTACCTTTACGAATACTCCCGTAGGCTATTGTACCCTGCTCTTCTTTATTAGAAGAATCTCTGGTGATATTTTCTCTTAAGATAAATTTATCTTCTAATCTTGATTTTGGTAAATGATTATCCTTCTTTGGAAAGCCAATCGTACCGTACTTTCCATATAATTGTAAAATATTTTGGTAGTGTTTAATTTCAGCATCGGATAGTCTTTTATGTTCTTTGACTATTTTTTCATTTTTGGGGATATTTACAAATCTTATTTCCTCCTGTTCTTTTTTGTTATTTGATTCTAGTAAGTTTTCTCCGTTTAAATAGTTCTCTTTTTCCTCTAGCTTTTTAACTAATAATTCTATTTTATTTTTGCTATCGAGATGATTGGGATCTATAATTAATACTTTCTTAAAGCATTTAATTGCTTTTTGATATTTTCCGATTTTAAAATAATATATTCCTAGACTATGAAATTTATTTATTGGATTGGGCTCAATTTTTCTTTTTTTAAAATATTTTTCTATCATCATATAAGTATATTCTTTTATTTATATAATTTCACTGCCAATGTTGTTGAATGTAATTATAAGTCTCCTCGCTATTTAAAAGTTTATTTATATCCCCTGATCTTATAGAATCAGATTTGAATATTTATTATTATCACGTTTTAAACTATTTTTTATCTTCCTCAATATATTCTATTATTTCTTCTGGATCATCCAAAGGCTTAGTTCTATTTCCTAATCTTACATATAAAACTTTTTTATCACCTTTTTTTAAATAAACATAATCAACGCTTTTTTCTACTTTTACTATACAAACTTCTTTATCGCCAATTAATTCAAAACTTAAATCTATATATTTTTTATAATGGTTAATGCCAATATTTTTTTCTAAATAATCTCTAAAATCAAGAATAAAACCATCCTTATTCCCTTTCCAATTAGATTTAAAATCGAAATCCATACCGACTACTTGGTGATCATCATCAACACCTATAATTAAGGTACCTCCATTAGAATTCATAAAACCTACTACAGTTTTAAGCACATTAAATTTAAGCTCTTTATCTATTCTATTTTCCTTTATATTCCAAGTATAAGTAGATTTAAATTCTAAATTAGTATTTTCATCTTTCTTGATTAAATCTTCAATTCTTATTTTAATCGTTTCATTATCAATTAACCGTTTCATAAACTTATTTATTTCATTAGCTATGTTTCTTCTTCGTTTTTTTAAAAAAAGTTCAAATGCATCAAGTTTCCAAAGTTCTTCTTTTTCTGGAATAAATTGCTGCCTTAATGCTTTTGGATATTTCTCTTGAACTTTTTTCAAATACTGTTCCGGCTCAATATTTCGTATTTCTTTATTTGCACTTGCAGTTAAAAATGCTCTATTAGCTATTTCATTTACCATTTTTCGTTTTTCATACTCCTGATAATAACCCCGTTTTTTTAATAAATCCTTTGGAAATATATGATGTCTATTCAAATAATATGAACTCCCAATTAATTTTGAATGTAATTTATTTCCATTAAACCAATCAATAGCCCCTTTGGATTTTGCAACAATGAAAGCCATATTAAAAAACGGACTGGTTATGGGGGCTTTTTCTAAATATTCAGGTTGAACATCAAAATATCTTATTTCTCTGCTTAAATTATCGAGAAGCGATTCAGAAGTATTTTCTCTTGTTATAGTTACAACATCTTGTTCTAAGGGTCCTGATTTACCTCTTCTAGTATATCTTCCCCATATCATTGCATTATAAAACCAATACAAAAATTTATTTTGTTCTTTTTCATTTTTAAACTCGTAATTATTATTTGCTAAATATGTCACAATAGGAACCAATAACGCATCTGATTTTAATTCATAAGAATTGCTGGAATTAATATATGCCTTATCATCTAATATATTTAATAAAAATACTAAAGCTCTTTTTAATCTTTCCCAAGATTCCCTTATTTTTTCAATTGAAACTTTATAATATCCCTCAAATTTTGCATGACCAGTAGCTATAGAGTTTAAACACCTTATTAAGAAATTAAAATCAAGAAAATAACCCTTCTTACTATACAAAATTAATTCTTCTCTAAATAAATCTTTAATTCCTGGCCAAAAAGAACAAGTGTATGCTAAAGCTAAGTCCTCTTCAGAAAGAGTTCTGCCCTGTTTATTTACTAAATTAAATATTTTTACAATTTCTTTTATATTACTTAAACTTGTCAATTTTTCTTCGTCTACATAGTATTCATATTTTTTAATTTCATCTAATTTTTCTAAATGTTCTAGATATTTAAAATAGTAATCCTTATTTTTACTTTTAAGTACAAAACTTGCAGCAGTTTCATATTTAAAGTAATCAACTATTGAAATCCATTCAAGTTTATTTTCCATTAATATTTTCTGATAATATCTAATTTGTTCATTTTCCACATTAAAATATAGATTAAATTTTTTAATCATATTTTTATAATATGGTGGGGTCTTACCCTTAATAAATAAATATAAAGTAGTTAATCTTTGTTGGCCATCAAGTAAAACTCGAGTATAGATACCTTCTGATGATTTATATCCTCCACTTAACTTTGGAGGATTTAAAGTTTTCCATATCAACAAAGACCCTGTAGGATATTTTTTATATATAGATTGAACATACTTTTTAACATCTTCTGTATTCCAAACAAAATCTCTTTGAAATTCAGGTAGCACTAAATCCTTATTTTCAATATCTTTTAATAAGATTTCAACTTTCATTATCTATTTCTCCTTATCCTTTATTTTTTTCCTTGGCAAAATAGACCTGTTTTCGTGCTCGTTTAAAACTTTCTTTACGATATCTTTTTACACCCTCAATATGGGTTTTTCTCGAAGATTGAACATCTATGAGTTTCCCTGATTTAGACAATAAACCAAAAAGAGATATTTCGCTATGAGGATCCAAACCTTCATGGCAGGTATGACAAAGCGTAATCAAGTTAGCATCATCTGTGACTCCGCCCTTTGCCCATTTACGTATATGGTGAATATGTAGTGTAATATCAACATTATCAGAAGGTCTTCGTCCACAAATTTTACATCTATAATTATCTCTCTTAAGAATGCGCATTCTTTGCTTCTTTGTTGGTGCTTTCTTAAAAATCGTTTCAGGCAGATCTTTAATAGCCCTGAATCCAGTAAATCCTGTTCGCACAGAAGGTTGGGGCTTGAGAATATCTAATAAAGCTACTTCAGCAATTTCTTTTTTAATGATGGCATGTCCGCCAAGCAAGAGGAATACTCTAAGTTCCTCAACTGTATCTACTACAAAACAACCTTCTTTAAATTCATTGCGCAAAATTTTTACCATTTTCGATGCTCTTACTAGACTCGCTTGTCGTAGCTCAATTTTGCTTTCACCATCCTCAAATCCGGTCCAGTGAGAATAAAAACTCCGACAAGGCTTCCCTTCTTGATTTGCAATTATTGTAATTGCATAGTATTTATTCTCGTTGTTAGGGGATCTCGTTGCCATATCTATTGCAATTTCTTTTAATGAATTTTTTTTCATATAAAACCAATCCATTTAATAATTGTTTAATTAATCAAAAAAATTCCAAACACAGCAAAATAGCAATTCTATTTTTTTTGCACTTTGAAAAATTTATATCCTAAAAGTTACCGGAATCAAATCTTTATTTTTGACAAATAGTTTGGTTAACTGTCAAGGATAAAGATTTGACCCCATTTCCTTTCTAATTACCATATTCTTCTTCTAAATTTTTTAACCATGATTTATATTTTTCAAAATCACTCATTATCCCCTCCAATTAAACAATTTTTCAAAATAATTTAAAATAGAGATACATCCTATTTTTTCTATAGCTTAACTTTCCATTTTACGAAGCCTTCCTTTAGGACGTCTATCTATAGTAATACCCAAAGCCTCAGCTATCTGGTTAAGAAACTCCTCAGATCCTATAGGTTTTCCGTGAAAAGTTACCGAATTATTGACTTGGTATACCTTCCATATTTATTTAATTTAAAAGTAAATTATTAATTATCTGAGAAACTGGGATGTGTTCCCATTTTATTAAGGAAAGAGTTACATTTACCAACTTTGTTATATT
>JAHLWJ010000401.1 GCA_019057975.1 Promethearchaeota archaeon
TGGTTTTGCTCTTGTTTCTTAAATACTTCATCTAATTTGGCTTTATCATCATCTGACATTTTGCTCATTGCTTCCATTTGTTGTTTCATTAGCATCTTCATGAAATTACTCGATACAATTTGATTTAAGACTGGCAAGGCAATTCTCATACGTGTTAATTCATAATGCATAGTTTTTGCTGTTTCTCTCATCTCAATTAGCTCTTCTTTTGTCATACCTTTTTCACCTATACCCGGACAGTCAGCATCAACCACTATGAAGTTTTTTCCATCAAATTCAAGCGGATACGTGCGGCAACTTAATGGACGGTTATCATAAATAAGACACTTCTTATCGTCTTTATTATATAGGGGACATTTAACTTCAAGTAGTTCTTCAATTGGTACGTCATCAAATGGAACTTGTGGTGTACTTTCTCCTTCTCCTTCTTTAGGTGGTGGTAATGGTTTTAATACTAAATCAATATTGCCATCTGGTTTTTGGTAGATATCTAAGTATGGCATAAAGTTTGCAACAACTCCATTTCTTGCCCACATTTCTAAGTCCCAAAATGTTATTGGAATGGGACCTCTACTTGAGCAGCATGCGTCGCAGCGGGTACATTTGAATGTAAATTTAGTTTTAACTTCTTTTTCCTCATCTGCAGTTTCTTTTGCTTCTGATTCTTGTATTTCAGGATCTTCTTTTTTTTCTGAGTTTTGATTTTCTGGGTTATTTTCTGACATTGTTTTTTTCCAAAAAGTTATTTATCTTAATTTATCATAAATTATTATATTTCTTTGAAAAAGAATTTTATTTTTAATTATTATAAACTTAAGTGAAATACAATTTTATACACTCTTAAATAATTTCTCCTTTTTTAATAATCGTCCAAGATTAGCTAAAACAGGTTCAATTACTTCTTTATCTCTAATCCCAGTAAGAACAACCTTCCCTGTACTGAATATTAAAAATACAGATTTCACAGGAGTAAACGATTTATACGTTAATCCAGGAAATACTTCTGGCTCATAAATAACATTTTTCAATTTGATCAAAGCAACATCTAAATCAATTGCTTTAGAAAAATCAGCGGTTACCACTATATTGACGACTTGAGTTTCAATTAAATCATATTTTATATCAATTGGATAGATATCATTTAATCTTAAAATCAACCTTTCAATTATTAAATCAATGTGAGAAAATGATTTTAATCCTGTTAAAATCATCTTTCCATTCCTAAAAATTATAATTGCACTTTTAGGATTACTAAATCTTGTAAAAAGTCCAGGAAAGCGATCTTTATCATATTTTGAGTTTTTCAATTTTTCTGATAATAATACTAAATCTAGATCTTTATCAATTTTTAAACATGATTTAACAACGATATTTTGAATGGTATATGTCAGACTGCTTTTTTCTTCTCTGGATTTCATTTCAAGAACCATTAATAGACTCCGAAGATTAGTGATAACGTTAAAACCTTATATACTTATTAAGGTAACATATTATTTAACTATACTATTTTGCCTAAGATCTGCTTAAAATGAGATTTTAACTTCCTTCATGAGAAAATTGACTGTTGAATAGAAACAGCCTTCTTCTGATAATGTCATAATGATCGTAATTATTGTTGTGTCAATAGCTAGTGTAGTAGGAGTTGATATAGTAATATCTGTTTCGCATAAAAAATGACGAGTAATTACGGGGGAATACATATCGCATAAAATTCCAAGGATTAACTTTTTTCAGAATAATTGTTTTCATTCAAGCTGTAATTAAGGTTTATAGAGGGAAAATTTGCAGTAAATTTAAATTAGATCTTGTAATCTACATATACATGATATTGACAGTTAATATTCCCTCTAATTGGGAGAATGATAGTATAAAACAAGTTTTCAAATCAATCATTACTGGTTATAATCTCTATGGAGGAATGACTCTTTCTGAAATCAGTCCGAACGAATTCGAAGGTGTCTGTGGGAAAAAAAAAAGATCTTTAGTTCCAAGTCCTGCAAAAATGCATTATAAGGCAACTTTCAAAATTGAGAGTGGTTCTAATGGTTCAAAATTGCTTATTGATTATGAAGAAGGAAAAATACTTAAGATAGGAAAGCTTGGAAAGAATTATATTAAGATTTACTTCGAGAGCTTGCAGACAGCTTTTAAAGAAGTATTGGAAAGACCTTTCTCATCATTCAAAGAATAAAGTGGTTGCTATTTAAATAGTTGATCAGCAAGAAAGAGACACAGATATAATTCCTAATTTGGATGCTTATTACTTCATAAGTGAAAATGAGTCTTCTTTAAATAATATTGTATGCTTCATTTATGGGAAAATTGAGGTCTCTCTAAAAATTTTAAGAATAAAAAATCATGAATTAGTAAATTTTAGCTCTTTTGAGCAATCTACCAAAAATATATAAGACATAAAAATAAATAAAAACGACATTTTCACTTTCTAATAAAGTTTTTTTATCAATGGTTAATTTGTCTTTTTTATATTAAAATAGTTGTTATCAAGATCATGGAACAAATAACTTTAAAGAAATTGTATTTTTGGATTCTTCTAACAATTAATTTGTTATTCGCTTTTATTATAGGTCTCACTATTCCAATATTGGAAACGCGAAATAGCTACATGTTCGGACTTGTAATGATTCCCTTGTTGATTATTGTAAATTACATCATAGTGGATAGATTTCAATTTATTATTGACCAGCTTAATGATAAAGAGGAGAAGATCAATGTTAAAGATTAAAGAATTAAAGAATATTAAGAAACCAATAATAGAATTCAATGAAAGAAAATATATTTTTTCTATTAGATCTTTAGTCTTATTTGCTATAGGCACTCCAATATCCGCGTATTTAATTTATTTATTTTTTGATTTGCAGATAAACTACTGGCTTCACGAGATAGTAGTAAAACAAACTGTTTACTTTCTAAATTTATTTTTTGATATGAATGCGCGTGCGGTATATAATCCAGTAGGAAAATATCATTGGGATTTTGATAATATTCCTGGAAAATCAGCTATCTCCTTCGAAACATTCTGTACCGGAATTCAGGCAATATGTGTGTTTGCGGGGGTTATTATCTTCACGCCACATAGCCAGGACCCAAATGCTAAAAGAGATGTTATCTGGAGAAAAACCAAATCTCTCGTCATGTCATCTATAATCTTTTATGTTGTCAACATAATTCGCATGATAATACAAATCCGGTTATATATGGATTATCCATGGGAAGATATACATTTCTCAATAAGTGCGGCAAGCTCTTTTGTTGCGGCAATCATTGTTCTTTTAATGCATAAGTGGTTGCCAGAATTTATAATTTCAATAATATATGTAGGAACACTAGTAAGTGAACCAGTTAAGCAAAATAGAAAGAAAAAGGTTAAGGAAATTGTCAAAAAAACAAGTAAGGTTGAATTAAATTTAATAAGAAAGGTTCTAAGGATGGAAAAGAAAACCTATTTAAAAGACATTGTCACATGGTCTGAGGAATATGGATACACAGTAGAAGGGGATTATTTGCTTATTCCAGATAAAGAAGTTTCTAATTTTATTGAATTGCTCATGCAACAAAAACCATTTGTAAAAAACACTGCTAAAACCTAAGGCTGTATAAATGGATACCAGAGTTTATATTTTGGAAAAAAGCTCTTGCTACTTTAGCCACACAATATCAAGAATATACTTTCATTGAAAGATTTAAATGGCAAGTTGAGACTCTTCTGGATATGACTGAAGCCTATAAAGCGATTGACATGACAGCTAATAAATAATCAAATCTTTTTTTTTAGATGTAATTCATGTTAAGATTTCTAATAGATCCGAGAGATCGTTTCATTGCTAAAAAAAATAAAATATATTAGGAAGTCTTTTTATGTATATTTTGTAAAAAATTGTAAAATTTTTCTGAAATTGGTTGGGGTATTTCGGGTTTATTAAATCAAGTGTTAGACATGTCTGAAGAGGATTTAAGAGAAATATTAGGAATAGCTAAAAAATCAAAATGGAACCAAATAAAGAAATTTATTAAATTTATTATTCAAAATACATTAAAGAAAGATGCAGGATATAGCTTAACGGCTCTTGATGTTTCAGTTAATGGGAAAAAAAAACCAAAATATAACCTACTTATTAAAAACAAAGGAAAAATTAAAGATATTGATAAAATAATTGATTTTAACCACCTCACTCTATATCAAGCCACCCATAATTCGAATAATCTCATTGATATTTCTCAAAATAATGGCACGATTACTGTTTTAGCAAAATATTTTGGCCCAAGTCTAAATAACTATCAAATTTTCGATTTTTCTGTTCATTTAGATGCATTAACTGAACCCTTTTTTACAATTGGTAATGGAATGAAAATAAGTAGTGCTGGAATTTTAAAAATTATTAATAAAAGAGAAGAACTAATAGCAAAAACTAAAAAAGAGACAACAAAGAAAGAGTCAAAGCAAGTAAAAGATACAAAAA
>JAHLWJ010000073.1 GCA_019057975.1 Promethearchaeota archaeon
CACCTATTTTTTTTAGATCTCCTTCAGAAACATTTTTATCCTCTAAGCTTATCCATAATCCAATTTTCTTCAAGAATTTCTCTATTTCAATACACGCTTGTTCTGCAGCTACAACATCAGATTCATTAATTAAATCTGGATTGAATAATCTACCAACAGTTGCATATTTTTGTGAAGCATGCTTCCAAGTCCAACGATTTATTTCAGGATACATTATCGCTAGAGCCTCTCCATGCGTAATATTTGAATTATTCCCACCGATAGACATGCCTATTGCATGAAAAAGTGTGGTCCCGACATTTGTAATGCAAATGCCTCCAAATGTGCTAGCCATAGAAAGTGCTTCCCTTGCTTCTTTATTTGAACTATCTTTAATAGCGATTGGTAGATACTTAATTACCATTTTTAAAGAATCCAAAGCAATTAAATCGACTAAATATATGGAAAATTTATTCAAATAACTTTCAAATAAATGGCAAAAAACATCAAAACCAGTCGTAGCTGTAATATATGGAGGGACCGTCATTGTAGGTTCAGGATCAACGATACTGACCTTTGGGCATAAAGACCAGTTTGCAAGCACAGACTTTAATTTTTCTTTAGAATTTTTGATAACTGCTACGCTTGTGATTTCAGCTCCCGTTCCTGAAGTAGTTGGAATGGTAACAATTGGTAATAATTTTTTACTGTTAATACGCTTTTGCCCTAATCGATAATCCCATATATCTCCTTCATGAGTGGCACCAACCGCAATACTTTTAGCAGTATCAATGCTCGAACCACCACCGACGCCTAATATTACATCAATGTTGTTTTTGATAGCCATTTCAGAAGCCAGATTTATAGAATCGGTGGTTGGATTCGGAATAACTCCATCAAAATGAATTACATCAACTCCTGCTTCATTACATAATGTTTTAACTTTTTCAAACAATGGTTCCATTGCGGGAAAAGGTTTGACTGTAACTAAAAGACACTTTTTTCCTAAACGCGAAGTAACTTTTCCAACTTCATTGACACGACCCCAACCATATCTAATACTCGTTGGTAAATAATAATTAAAATTTTTCATACCATCTCCTCATCCTTATCTTTACTATTATTGAACTCTGTCATAATCTAATAATGAGTATATGAAATTGATATTAATCATTTTCTTTATAGAATTAATATTTACTATCGTAAAAATAACTAATCTTGTTTAAATTCTTACTAATTATAAAATAGACAAGAAGTTCTTAAGAAAAAAATGAAATTAAGAAAAAAAATCAATGGCTATACTTAAAAGGAAGTTTTTCCATTGCTAACCTTTCAGCTCGTAATGGATCTTTCTCTATTTTAATAGTCTCACCAAATAATAATGTGTATCTATTATCTATATCATAAGTAGGCCACGGAGGGATTTCATTGTGATTTGGGTTTCCTGATCTTGCGAACGAAATCCAAGTATCCATCATTAGCTCAGAAATTTTTGAATTAATATCATCCCTCTTAGGGTAAACCCCAAATTCAGTGTCATCTAAAGATCCAAATACGAAAGGAATTTCGAGTGCGTGAGTTGCTCCAAAAACTCCCCCCATTACAGGAGTTCTATAAGTAAATAAATACATATATGTATTATTATTGTGTGCTGATTGAGCTTCTGCTACTCTTATAGAGGGATACCGAAAAGTAAAATCCGAGGATATAGCATTCAATACATCAAAGGGGTTATTTCTAGAATGTTTATATGAATTGATAAGTTTTTCAACTTGGGTTTTATCAATATCTAAATTATTTAAACTTGTATTAATCAATTCAGTTAAACCATTCCAATCAATATGTTGTAATTTTGGAGTCAACATAGAAAAGAATGTCCACTCATTAAGATTAGTTCCAATTAATAAATCTACATTCTTTGATGATCCCTTATTAATTGCTAGTAGAGGATGTTCCGGTACCATATTTTCATCAATAGTAGGAGGATAACCTGTCCAGTCTTGTTTGCCCCATTTTTCTAATCTTATCTCGTTTTCTTTTTTAATCAATTTTTCAACAGAGATTTTGCGAATAGCATCAATGTCACCTGGTTTTATTCCGAGTCTCGAAAATAAAGTCTTAGACGCTTGAATGCCACCTTCTGTGTGATGACCTTGAGAGTCCAGAGCTCCACTTTGACAAATTGCCCGACGAATGAACGGCTTTGCAGCGGGCATTGAAAGTAATGTGCAAACAGCTGTACTTCCTGCAGACTCACCAAAAATCGTGATATTATGGGGATCTCCTCCAAAATTTGCTATATTATCATAAACCCATTTTAAAGCAGCGATCTGGTCTATAAAACCAAAATTTGAAACTTCATCAGGTACATATAGATTCCCTAATGCTCCTAAACGATAATTTATCGTAATTACACAAACATCGCCCCTTTGACTTAAGAATTCACCATTATAACGTGGCGATGGAGCTCCTCCGTAATGAAATCCGCCACCGTGAATCCAGAACATAACAGGGCGCTTTTTATTATCACATGCAGGAGTCCAAATATTTAATGTCAAACAATCTTCGCTCTGAGGATGATCTTTTATAGATGATGCCGGTATATAAGGCTGAGGCGCGATAGGACCAAATTCTGTAGCCTCAAGGATGCCTTCCCAAGGTTCCTTTTCAACAGGGCTCCGAAAACGCAAATCACCAATTGGAGGTTCAGCATACGGTATTCCTTTAAAAATGGACAAATCCTTTTCTATACACCCCCTTAGTTTTCCCGTTGTAGTTTTAACAATATCAGTATTTTTCATTAGCATATTTCATCTGTTTTTTACTCTTTAAAAATATTTATCTGATTAAGTTTATTTATTTTTTTTATAAGTTATCCATTTTTACTTATGTAATTTGATAGAAATTACCCCGTAAGTCCTTTTTAAATGAAAGACATAGTTAAAATTAAGAAGTGCCTAAAGTATGAGTATAAATCGTACCCAATCAAGAAAAAGTAAGAGTTACTTACCATCCAAATGGGATTATATTAAGGCTTGGTTATTTTCTCGTCATGTAATTAAGCGAATGGAAAGCGTAGTTGATGAAGCCTTAGCTGTAACTCCAGAATCTTATAATAATGTTGCAATTTTGATAGAAAAACATGCTAAAGAGTATCCAAATGATGCAGCAATTCTTTTTGAGGATGAAAGGTACACACATAAGGAATATAATGAATTGTGCAACCGATATGCCAATTATTTCCAAAATAAGGTCGGACTAAACAAAGGAGACGTAGCAATTGTTTTTATAACGAATAGGCCTGAGATGATGTTTACAATATTTGGATTGTCTAAAATAGGAGTTATTTCTTCTCTAATTAATACTAAACAAAGATCCAATCCTCTAGTTCATAGTATTAACATCGATCCTGGAAAAGTCTTCATTATTGGTGAAGAATTAATAGAAGCATTTGAAGATGTTCGTCAGGACCTTAATTTATCAGAAGAACAATCTAAACATTTATACTTTGTTCCAGATAACGGAGATGTTAAAAAACCCGACGAGTTTCAGAATTTATTTGATCTTGTTAAAAAAGAAGATATTTCCAATCCTCCAACATCAAAAACACTCCAAGCGAAAGACCCGTATGCTTACATCTTCACTAGTGGAACAACGGGGTTACCAAAAGCAGCAATCATTACACACGGACATACTTACGATTGTAGTATTTACTTCGCCGATACTGTTGTTGGATTTGACCACAAGGATGTAATATATGTGACTACTCCTCTTTTTCATTCTCATGCTATACAAGTAGCTTATGCAGCATCATTAAGATATGGCTCAACTATTGCATTAAGGCGTAAATTTTCTGCTAGTAATTTTTGGGATGATGCTATTAAATTTAAAGCTACCAGTTTTAATTATATTGGGGAAATTTGTCGATACCTATATAATCAACCTGAAAAACCTACTGACCGGAAACACAATATAAAGAAAATCATAGGAAATGGTCTTAGGAATGAAATGTGGAGGGATTTCAAAAAAAGATTTGGAATTAAGGAAATATATGAATTTTATGGTGCTACAGAAAAAAATGCTCCAAATATTGCTAATCGTTTTAATTTGAATTGTACCGTTGGTTTCACATTAAAACCATACGCAATTGTAAAATATGATCTAGATACTAATGAACCTATTAGAGGTGAGAATGATTATATGATAAAAGCAAAAGAAGGAGAAGCAGGGCTTCTGATAGCACAAATTGAAACAGATAATTTATATATATATACCGATAAAAAAGCGGATGAAAAGAAACTTCTCAGAAATGTGTTTGAGGATGGAGACATTTATTTTAACACAGGAGATCTTCTTAAAGAGATAGGAAAGTTTAAAAAAATTTACAATTTTAATCAATTTGTTGATAGAATTGGAGATACTTTTAGATGGAAAGGGGAAAATGTATCCACTGAAGAAGTTGAGTCAGTAATTAATGAATTTGACCAAGTTGAAATGTGCTGCGTATATGGTGTAAAGATTCCACATACCGAAGGTAGAGCTGGAATGGTTTCAATAATATCCAATTCAAAATCAAAGGATTTTGATTTTGCCGGATTTTATTCTATGATTCAAGAAAATTTACCAGAATATGCCGTACCAAAATTTATTCGTTTCACTCCTAATTTAAGCACAACAGCAACTCTTAAAATTAAGAAGGGCAATTTAAAAAAAGAGGCATTTAACCTTGAAGAAATAGAAGATTCTATTTATATCCTTTTACCTAACTCATCTGGATATAGATTATTGACAAAAGAAATATATTCTGGGATTTTAAACTCAAACTACAATTTTTAATCTTTATAAATTAGAATAACTGAAAGAATTAAGATTATGCTTGATCAACTAATAAAAAATTGGAAATTAGAGCCAAATAAAGCAAAATGTATTATTGCCTTTGGATCTAGTAATACTGAACTTCATTGGCACGCCTTAGGTCATTTTAACTGGTTCTCCTGGCTAACAGCTTCTTTCCGAGAATGGATTGGAAGACATATAACAACATTAAATCAAGGGATTAATGGAGAAACAGTTGAAGATCTATTAAAAAGAATCGATCGAGATGTCATTAATTACAAACCAGACATTACCTTTATCACCATAGGTGGTAATGACGCCAATGCAGGAATGGCACTGGATGATTACAGAGCTGCTATAGAAAAAATTATTGACAGATTATATGAAATCAAATGTTTACCAATCCTTCAAACTTATTATTGCCCTATTTACGAGGAAATGTCAGAAACATTTCAAAAGTTTCCAAAATATATGGAAATAAAAAGAACGATAAGTTCTGAAAGGCAGATACTGCTGATAGATCAATATAAGTATTTTTCAGCTTTATATAAAAACGAAAAAAACATTTACTCTGAATTAATGCTTGATGGTTTACATGTTAACCCTATTGGAAATGCAATAATGGGACTGATTGCGTGTCGATCATGTTATCTACCAGACCCTATTTTTTTAGATATAAAGTTTGAAAAGAAGGTTCAATTTTATTTAGATAAAATGAATCACTACATCGAGTTTCCTCCAAGTATTGAGGTTAACCAACACGACGAAGTGAAGAAGGGCTATAGAGATTATTTTGAAAAACTAACTTAAGAATTAGCAAAAAAACAATTCAATTGATTTAATTGTTTTGTGTTTTTCATTTTACATGTTTTTATGATTTCTAGTGGAAATATTATTTTTCTTTTTTATAGTAAAACCATGAATGGCTACTGTAAAGACAATTATTGACATTAATATTGGAAGAGGACTCCCAGGTATCGCCCCACCAGTTCCAGTTGAAAATTGGAGTATATAATCTTCTATAATATTACGATATATCAAATCATAAGATCCAGAAACCCACCCCGTAAATGCTATTATTACATTATATTCTGGGATAACAAAGATAGATTGACCCCCCATTCCAGATGTATGATACCCTGCATCAATATCATTATTATAAGTATCATTAGTATAGATCAAATATCCATAATTGAATAACTTAGATGGGGGAGAATATAACCACCTTCCATCAGCTTTATATGTTGTAGCATCTTTTACCCATTCTGAAGGTATTAGTTGGGTTCCATTCCAAATACCATCATTTAGACATAATACTCCTAATTTTGCTTGTACCTGCGGTGAACATTCAAACCCATACCCACCATAGCTAACATGATTATTATCTTGGTACCATTCCCAATCTTCTACTGTTATTCCCATTGGTTCAAACAAATGTTCATGTGCAAAATCTGCCGCGCTTTGACCAGTTACATTACTGATTATCCCTGATAAGAGATTAGGGCCATCATTGCTATATGCGAAACCTCCAGATTCTCCGGGAGTAAATATTAATGGTACGTCGTCAAGAGCCCATTCAACAGAATCACCATTAGCAGTAGAACCACCTGGGTAAGAAGGGCTAAATGAACCAATAAACCCCGCATTCATAGTTAGCAATTGTTCTATTGTTATATTCTTCTTTTGTTCACTATCGGTAAAACTAGGATCCCAAATATCAGAAAAAAATTCATAGAGCGTTTGATTTATATTACTCAAGTAGCCTTCTTCAATTGCTATCCCAATCAAAAGCGCCATTAAACTTTTGGTAGTCGAATATTGAGCATGGAGTTTCGAACCTCCAATATACGTTTTGTTATCTCGAATTTGTGAATTATAAAGGTATTCTTCGGTCAAAAGATACCCATTGCGTACAATGACGACACTATGGACATCTAGACCAGCGTCTTCTATATATTCAAACATGCTAGAGATCGAATTGGAATCTATTCCTTGAGTTTCGGGAGTTACTTCATTCCATTCAAAAGTTGGCCAATATGTTTCACTATTACTCCCTCGCACCATTATAGGTAGAAATGAAAATAAGAAAGCAACAGCAACTAATGAGATTATAAAGCTAATAATTTTAATCCTTCTCGATATCAATATTTTCACTTCTAATTTGATTTTAATTAGAGTAAATAATTATTACTTTCATAATAGATTAGGTCACTTAGGGTTGTAATATTTACTTTATAATTTGAAAGAAATTAATCTTAACACTACTTATTAAAAAACAAATTCATCTTTAATTACTTCCTCGTTCACACACCAAATATAATGCCCTTCTTCAACTTCTATCTTGTGAGGAGTGTCTTCCTTGCATAAATCATTATAAGATTTAGTATAACACCTGGGGTGAAAACTACAACCTGGAGGGGGTGCAATTGGACTTGGGACCTCACCTGAAAGAACAAAAGTAATTTCTTGATCATCACTGACTTCTGATCGACTTGCAAGCAAGGCTTTTGTGTATGGGTGAGTGGGATTCGAGAATATCTGTGTTTTATTGCCTATTTCAACAATTTTGCCAAGATACATAACAGCAATCCTATCGGCAATATGATGAACAACAGATAAATCATGTGTTATAAAGAGAAATCCGTAATTATATGTTCTTTGTAAATCTCTAAGTAAATTAAGGATTTGAGCTTGAACAGATACATCAAGTGCGGAAGTAGGTTCATCCAATATAATTAGCTCCGGATTGCAGGCTAATGCCCTGGCAATGATTATTCGTTGCTTTTGCCCCCCTGAGAATTCATGTGGATATCTATCCAAATGCTCTTTCTTTAAAGAAACTTCTTCCAAAAGTCTTAACACACGTTTTCTAAGTTTAATTTTATTTGTGATCCCCAATATATTTTTAAGTGGCTCTGCAATGATATCTACAACTTTTGATTGAGGATTTAATGAAGCATCGGGATCCTGGAAGACTATTTGAATACTTTTTCTTATAATACGCGAATAATCTTTTGGAAGTAGTTCTTTTTTTAATAATATATCGCCTGAATTTTTCTCTACTAATCCTAAAATTGCTAAGGCTACCGTGGTTTTTCCACATCCACTTTCTCCAACTAATCCAACAGTTTCACCTGCTTTAATGCTAAAGGAAACACCATCTACTGCTTTGACAGTACCAATTTGTTTTCTTAAAATACCTTTAAGAAGAGGATAATGAACTTTTAAATCTTCAATATCTAATAGAGCCTCACCTTTTTCAAGAACTTTCATTTCCTTTATATCATATCGAGGGATTGTTCTATATGAAGCCTGCTTAAGGATGATTGTAACACATATAGAAATAATCCATGAAGTTAAAATAATTTGAAAGATATCATAATAAACATCAGTTGGGCTTATAAGAAAATTTAGTGAAATATAAATCACCCCGGGAAGAGCAGCTGTTAAACCAATTAAATCTGTTGCATCATAAACTAATTGGATTTTACTTCCATATTTTGTTACAAATACAGTAATACTAATCGTTAGTAAAACACCCATAAAATATTCTAAGAGATAAATTATTATTAATTCTTCAGGCAAAGAAAACAAACTGGTACGGAATATTTTAAACAGAAGATTAAGGAAAATACTTATCCCACTTAGAATAACTTGAATTATTGAAATTGTAATGAGAGAGTTTTTTAAATCTTTATTATAGAGTTTCATATACAACAAAGTACCAATAATAATATTGGCAATAATCATTAAAATATCAATTATGTTAAGCATATAAAAAAAATCAAAATTTAATAGAAAAAAGGAAACAAAAATTCCCAAAAGATTGAATATTAACCAAGTAAGATTTAAAATGATTAACTTCATAAAAGGAGAGTTTTTTCTTAGTGTTAGAGAAAAACTGTTTGTATAAGTTTCTAGCCTCTGTATATATTTATTATACGATTTTTGTAAAACAATTCCAATTATAAAAACAGCAAGTACAACAATTATTTGAATCCATGGTTCATTTCTAATGTTTTGTAATAGCAAATTTAATCACGCTCTATAATTATTTTTAATTATGTCTTTTTTAAATAATCTATATACTCTGGATCATAGAGATGACACGCTACATAATAATTTGGGTCAACTTCTATACTTTTTGGGATTATAGAATTACAAATTTCAAATCGGTCTGGACATCGTGGATGAAAACGACAACCTGTAGGAGGATATATTAAATTAGGAACTGATCCCGGAATGACCTCTAATTTCTCTTTTACTTCTCCCACTTTTGGAATCGATT
Source organism: Promethearchaeota archaeon (assembly GCA_019057975.1). The sequence goes on from JAHLWJ010000073.1 coordinate 9,104, forward strand.
TCAAGAGAGCTTTAGTATACGGATGTAAGGGAGAATTGAATAGTGTTTTTCTTAATCCATATTCCACAACATAACCACTATACATCACTGCGACTTTATCACTAACCTTAGAAATAACTCCTAAATCATGTGTAATAAATAATATTGAAGTTTCATACTTTTTCAATAAATCTTTCATAAGTTTTAGTATTTGATTTTGAACAGTCACATCCAAAGCAGTTGTGGGTTCATCTGCTATCAATAAACTTGGATTGCACGCAAGAGCCATAGCGATTTGGACTCTTTGTCTCATACCACCACTTAATTCGTGGGGATAGAGGTCATAGATGTTTTCAGCATCAGGAATATTTAAATCTTTTAACATTTTTACTGCCCAATCACGAGCAACTCCATACATACTTTTATTAGGGTTCTTTATAGCTTCTAAAGTTAATTCTTTTTCCATGTTCAGAAGATACACTTCAGATATCTGTTTTCCTATTTTAAAAACAGGGTTTAAGGAAAGTAAAGGATCTTGAAAGATCATTGTTATTTCTTTTCCACGATATTTTAACATTTCTTCCTTATTTTTTTTCAATAAATCCTCTCCTTTATAAAAAATCCGTCCGGCTTCAATTACACCGGGGTCTCTTATTATTTGAAGAATAGATAATGCTGTGACTGTTTTTCCACAACCTGTTTCCCCTACTAACCCTAATACTTCCCCTTTCTTTATTTTTAAAGATATTTTCTCTAAAGCTTTCACGACTCCTTCTTCCGTATAGAAATAAGTTTTAAGATCTTCAACTTCCAAAACAATATCTTTCAGATCTTCTTTGCGATCTTTTTCCTTCTCTTTAATTTCCTCTTGAAGTCTAATCTTGCTTATTTCCCCACTTTCAGGTAAATATTTATATTTTAGGAAATAAAAAAATGAAACAACATAAATTCCAATATTAGTAATTATCTGAACTCGAAAATCTAAGAAAAAACTGCCAAAATCGAAAAAATTACCTAAATATGCCACGAAAAGAAAGGTGAGGAAGGACCATAAAAAGTATGTAATAAAACAACTAATGATCATTGCTTTTTTTAATACAGGCTTAGCTATTCTAGTTTCTATATTTCTCATTCTATTTATAAAATAAGTTAAAATAAAACAAAATGATACGATTCCAAATTCATTCATAAAACTAAGATAGAAAATATCGTTAAACGCTATTGGTGCAAAGATTAATGAGATGATCGCTTTACCAAGAGGTTTGATGTATAATGAAATGTTTAATATGGCAAGAAGATCGATAAAGAAAAATGCCAAAGAAAGTGCTAAACATAAAATTATATATCTTCTGGTCCATTTTTTAAACTCATTGCTGATTTTTCGATCCTTTCTTAACGCGAATAATCTATAAAATTGAGCGAATAATAGAATTCCTATACCAAATAGAAATTGATCTGTAGACAACGCTGTAAAAATAATATGGAAAGATGTTAATATTTGAAAGAGCATCTTAATCCCAAATATTATTCCAAAACAAATCAATGAACTAATTCCCGTACTTAAACCAAAAGATTTTTCATCAATTCTAAACTCCCTTGGAGTAAGTCTATAAATAATATAAAAACCTATAATTAGAAGTATTATTAAAAAAAAAGCTTCTAAAAACGCCATTAACGGATTAAGAAAAACTATTATCTGAAATATCATTTTTTATCATTACTAATTTATATTTTTAATCTAGGATCTATAGCATCTCTCAAACCATCACCAATTAACATCGCCGCAATTGCAAAGAGGCCAGTACATATTCCGGGTATTAAAAAGGCAAGGATATTATCCTCATAAATATTACCCCAAGAAATATCTTGTCCCCAGTTTGGAATTTGAGCGTTAACTAGGCCGAGAAACGAAATTGCAGCTATTCCTAGCATAGTAATTGCCATCTGCCCAAAAAATGTTAGAATCATTGGTGGTAAGGCATTTGGGAGAATATGTGAAAACATAACTTTGAATTTTAATGCCCCTCCTGTTTTAGCAGCCTTAACATAAAGCATTTCTTTAATTTGTAAGACTAGAGATCTCATAAATCTTAAATTTCCAGCAATTGCAAAAGCTCCCCAGATCATTAACATGTCTATCAAGTTTAAACCTAAAATTTGAGTTAAAATTAAAACTATTACTAAAGTTGGTATCGAATATATTAAATCAACAATTCGCATCAGAACATAATCCACTTTACCTCCAAAATATGCTGAAATAATCCCTAATATTAATCCCCCACCAACAGCAAGTCCAGTAGGTATCATAGCCATAAGTAATGAAGTTCGAGCACCCCACAACATTCTTGCTAAAACATCGTAACCACTTCTTGTAGTTCCTAATGGATGCGCTGGACTCGGAAGCAAAAAGGGAATACCCGGAATTGAGGGAGGTACCATTTCTTGCAGAGGAAATTTTGTTAGCCATGGAACAAATATACCCATGAATACAAAACTTAAAATAACTAAAGCACCGGATATTGTCAAAGGAGTAAGTAAATGACGAAAAAACCTTCTTTTAGATTTTATCTTTTCAATTTCATATTCTTGCTCAGAGAATTCAGGAACTCTCCACCCCGGAAGTAGATAAAATTTAATTAACGATAAAATTCTCGGTTTATTATTTTTTCCCTTAATTCTATCAATTTGTTTTTCTGTTTCAATCAAAAATATTACCTTTATTTTGTATTTAAACTTCTTTTAAGAATAGATAATCCGAGGATCAATAATAGTGTACAATACATCAGCAATTAAATTGCTACTTAATAGAATTATTGTAGCAACGATTACACATCCATTTATTACTGAAATATTACCTGACATTATTGAAGTAAAGAATGTGTCCCCAAATCCAGGGTATTCAAATATATATTCAATAAAGATAGACCCCAATAGAATAGAGGCTACTCCTCCAATGATAAGATTACTTGTTGGAATTAATGCATTACGAAGTGCGTGTTTATTAATGATTTCTTTTTCTGGAACTCCTTTAGCGCGTGCGGTTCTTATGTAGTCCTGATTTAACACATCAAGCATACTGGATCTTGTTTGTCTTGTAATCCCGGCGAGGCTTACTAATGTGATCGAGATTGCAGGAAGAATGAAGTGAGCTATTGTATCCCAAAAATAGATCGGCTCATTGAATATTATACTATCAAGAAGTCTAAACTTTGTGCCATATGTATATGTAAAAATCATTATTGGAATAATTACAATAATGCAGATTAATATTCCTAAAATCAGCAAAAATATGTAATTTTTATTTGCTGGTTTGTCCTGTTTCCTGAGTTTATTACCGCGATAAATTAGGTATAACCCTCCTATCATTAAAATACATAGCAATAACACGCCGACTAAACTAGATTGAGGTGCTATGATATCTGGAAAAGAAGGATCCAACAATACATTATTAGATTTATAAATGCCAATATCGAACGCAAAAAAGGTTCCTTCAAATAATACCCTACCAAATAAATATTGAAGCAATATAGCGATCCAAAAACTAGGAAATCCCGCTCCAATTACTGCTACAGATCGAATTATAATATCTTTCTTCTTTTTCCTATTTTTTGCTGAAGTACTTCCTAGTTTAACAGCAATTATTGGTATTATAAAAATGGGAATAATCATCATCTCAAGCGTTCTTGGAAGAACCGTTATAATTATATCAGTAACTAACCAACCTTCAAATTTCCCACTATACGATTCCCCCCAATTGCCTGTGAAAAAATCTCGAAAGTAATTAAAAAATTGAACGTAAATCGGTTGATCTAATCCCAATCTTGCCATTTCATCGTAATAAATTTGCATATCCCATGCAGTTACCTCCGATTGCAAAGGATTTATCGCCATTGCGTGAGATAAAACCCATGTGATTACTAAAACGGCAAATAACATTGGAATCATCATGAGGATTCGTTTAACAATGTATTTAACCATATTAGTAGACTTTTTTGCTATATTAATTCACCTTTTTAAATTTCACTTAATGTGTTAATATATTTCTTCAAGTACATGCCGGAAAGTGCTCCACCTATATTTATTCCAAATAAAATCAATAAATTGATATACCCCTTGATTGATGCGAACTGAAGAAGGAGCGGTTCAAAAGAAAATCCAAACATGATAAAATAAAAAACGAAACTTTCAAAAACAATAAAAAGGACTAACCATAAAGAGGCCCGAATTCCATAATGCGGAATATCCTCCTTATAGGTTAACCAAAAACAAACAGAAAATAATAGTAACCAAGGTAACATGAAACTCTCTAAAAAATATTCGTATGTCCAAAAAATCATTGAATTTACAGTTTCAGGTATATCTGTAAAAGAGAACCAATCAATTCCCTCGTCAAACATAAAAATATTAACAATAATACCATAATACGCAAGAAAAATAAAAATATATGCAAAAGTAACTCGTCCTTGTCGTCCCCAGTCTATTTTCCAACTTCCTTTATCCTTACTATTGGTTAGCATGTTGAGTTAGCTATATCTAAATTCTTCCATCTTTAATGTTATAATAAAAAAATTAGAGTTGTATTTAATAATTATTAGTTTATATCTTCTTTTTTACATATGTAATTCAAGAATTTTTGTTTGAAAGGTTTAAATACTTAACGATACAGTTACTTGAATATATCTAAAAATCTATAAAAAAAATAATTAGAAAAAGGAAAAGAAAATGAAAAGAAATAATTTACATTTTTTCGTACTTTTCATACTCGTTAGTTCTACATTCTTAGGTATAAGTGCTATGTCGGTTAGAGCAGCATCCTCACAATTAAGGACCAGTGCTCTCGTTCAAGCAGAAGATAATTCAACCATGATTGTAGTAGTTGGAGGTTGGGATTTTAAATCTTGGGGCCCTACAACCTGGGAATTCAGTCTTGGATCCTCTTGGATGGTTGGAGGACAAGGTGGAAGCCCGAAAGGAATGACTTTAGAGAAATTATGGGAGATTCGAGACATTCCCGATGCGCCTTATTTCGAATATACCCCTGTGCTCGCAACTGGCTACACTGTCGAGGAGTATTTCCCTTCGGAAGAGAATAGTTTCGAGTGGAACAATACCGGAGGATTCCGTGTTATAAACATTACTCTTCGCGAAAATGTCAAATTTCAGGATGGTTCAGAGTGGAATGCTACGGTCGCTAAATGGAATATTGATCGCGCCTATGTACTAACAGGAAATTTAACGGGTTCAGAAGGATCAGGTCATAAAGATATTATGGGACACATGACTTTCAAACCGGGTATAGATTACAAAGATTTCTTTACTCCATCATGGAATTATTCCTACACCTATAGTAATGATCCTGTTAATGGATTGCCTGTGACACCTCAATATTATGGTAAAGATAACGACCCTAATCTGAGTTGGACTAATGTAAGTAAAACATACATAAAAGATGGGAGCTTCCCAATCTTTAATAAAACACTTGTAGTAAAGAGTGCTGATGAAACTGCGAGCGGAACAGGTGGAACTATTCAAATAGAACTCAATGCTTATATGACAGATCTTAGATTAATAGCTTGGATCGCAATGATCTCAATGGAACAATATGGCGATATGTTTTACACCCAAATACTAGATATAATGGATTGGACTGGTGATCAACTTGCTTGTGGGACTGGTACTTATAAAGCTGTAGAGGTAGATAAAACAAATCAAATAATGAAACTGGAGCGATTTGACGATTATTGGAATTTTACTGGATTGAGAGATGCGGGTAAGATGATAGTTAAAGAAGGACTTATCTCATATATTATTGGTGATACTGATGGTCAATTAGTAACAACTGCAATGACCGCTGGGGACGCTGATTTCGCTTTAGATGGACCTTACGGTGAACTTTTTGAAGACCAACTAATAGCTTCACCCTTGATAGAATATACTGACACCGGAACTGCCGACAGCATAGAACAATTGGACTTCATACTGCCAAATACGGATGTGGCGTTTAGAAAAGCTGTATCTTATGCGTTCAATTATACTCAATATTTAGTTAGTGTTAAAGAGGGAAATGCAATCCGTTGTGATAATTTAATGGGGGAAAATAGCGTTTACATCAACCATAGTATAGTGGGATCTTATCTTGATCTTGAAATCGCGCGAAATGCCCTTCTTAATGACCCCGCGTATAATTTTACGCTAGCCGCTGAAGGTATTACTGGAAGCAGTACAACAGCAGAATGGAATACTTTTGCAAGCAATGTCGGGAGTTTTACTAATGCTACCGCAAAGGAACTTTTTACATTTAACTACCTTCACGACATTTATAACACGGACTTTACGAGCGTATTAGAAACTAGTATTGCAGATATTGGCATAGTTTTTAATAAATCTGGAGCAACTCCTTCTAATACCTATGGTTATTGGAAGACCCTCGATCTTATAGGTATGTGGTCTCCTATGTTGTTTGATAGGCAAGCACAGTACGATGCTGATTTAGAAGCTTTCTATGTGGATTGGCCTATGCCTAAAACAGATTTAGCATACTTAGATGCCTTTTATACGTATAAAAACTTATTTTACGGTGGAGCATGGATACCCATCCCAGATACTTGGAATTGGGGACTTATTAACGATCCCGTCCTTCAAGAATCGGTACGTGCTTTATATTTCCAAAACGAAACAACAAAACTTACAACATATAGTACTATTCAAGAACAGGTCGGAACAGTAATATACACATCGATGTTTATCTCTCAAGATACTCAAGGATATGCTCTGAATAAAAAGTTTGCTCTCGATTGGTACTGGGGTGGTTTTGACTTTGCTGAAGTCTCAGTCGGTCCTGGTTACGAAACGGCAGGAGTTCAAGTAGAAATACCCGGATTTCCATTAATTGCTTTATTAGGCGTTGCAGGAATATCTATACTCGCTATTGGTATGAAAAAACGAAAGAAATTTAAATGAAATAAATTCAAATCAATTAATTTCAAACTATTTTTTTTTTTAATTTTAAATTATGTTTATAATTCAATTATTTAATTAAAAAAATACATCATAATGAATTTCCTATTTAAATTATGATTAACAATTATTCACTATTCTATGTAAGCTTGAAAATTTATTGCATATCTCTATAGAAACATTTTCATTCTTTTCCTACAGGACAAGCTTCAATACAAATATTACACCAAATCACGGTATTTTCTGACAAATCTTTTAAATTCTTCAAACAATAATTGTTGCATAACATTTTATTATACTTTCCGCCTTTTAAAGCACCTACAGGGCAAGATACAACGCACATGCTACAATTTTTACAATACTCGCTCTCATAAAAAGGTGTACCATATAATAATTCTGCAACAGTTACCAGAGCCCTTAATCTTACTTGAGACCCAAATGTTTTGGTAATTATTAGATTATTTTTTCCAATCGGACCAATACCAGCTAAAGCAGCAGCATCTTTTAAGAATAATCCTGGTTTATACGGGATAATTTTTGATTTGAAACCCTTTTTAGCTAAGAAACTCTTGATTTGATGGCATTGATCTACTAAAATTGAATCTGCAAAATGATAACTTTTTTCCTTCCCTTCGTTTTTACTCCAAGCATCAAGAATAAGATCGTATAAATGAAATCCAATTACGATTACAGATTTAGATTTTTTCAGATATGATTCTGGTCTATTTTTCTTATTAAATCTATTGAAATGAATAGTATCTCCAAATCCAACGATATCAATACCTAATTTATCACAATGAGATATTAATTCATCTGTAAGTTCTTTGATCGTTTCCATAATTCCGAGTTACATCTTGCAAAATTTTATTTATCGAACGATTCGGGCATTTCATCTAAAAATAAATCAGGCTTAATGTTGTTAAAATCATTCCACCATGTATTTTTAT
>JAHLWJ010000402.1 GCA_019057975.1 Promethearchaeota archaeon
TTATTGCGACACAAAAAGAAAATAAAATTTTCGAAATGAAAGATGTTCTTAATCTCTGATTTTTTATAAAGTAAATTCCTTTACTATTTAATAACCATTTTCCTCGCATAGCAGATAATATTAATCAAAATATACAATTATTCAATTAATTAAAAATTAATTACATTATTTTTTTTCTGAATTTAAAAAACCATAGAATCATAATAAATGAAGCCATATATATACATACCGCAATTCCTGATATAATCCATATATATACCTCATTCATTTTGTTTAAAAACCCTAATATAGAAGATATTAAAAATATCCCAATGATAATTATAAAAATCCCTAAATGAAATAAAATAACAAGAATTATTATTTGCTTTTTAAGTGGATGAATTTTTTTAAGAGAATTATATGTAACAACGATATAAATAGATGACATTATAGAAAGTAGTATAATATTAAGAATAATCTGCAGGAAATAAAAAAACATTTCTGAGTATAAAGAGAATAGCAATTAAAATGAAAGTTCCTACAAGATAAATTATATTTCTCTTTTTTTTATTTTCTAACATTATTCAAGAATATTTATAGAGTCAGTTTATAAATTTCTATTAGATTTGAGATTACAATTTGTTTAATTTTAAAATTGTCATATTATTTAGAAAATATAATAAATTCTTTTTTCATATGTTTCTTAATTAAATTGATCCTATATATTATCCAACATTTAAATTAATTTAATTCAAATAGCTCTCAGTAAGATATTTAATTTAGAGATGTGTAACTAATAAATAGTGAAATTAGATGGAAAATAAAATTTGGGAAAAGTCATTAATTGTTATACTTATAATTTTTTCAATTGATATTCCCTTGGCACTAATATTTCATAATAACCTAGAGGTATTATCAATATTAAGTAGTATATTTTTCTTTACATTTTATTCATATGCAATATTTGTATTTTCCTTCTTGATACGTACTATTTTGATTAATAAGGCAGAATTAGAAAAAATCGAAATAAATATATTAATAGGATTTATCTGTGGAAATCTACTATTTATTTTTTTACTTCTTTTTTTAGCTAATGCTTCTATTTTCAATGTTTCAGTATCATGGTTAGTGTTTCCAATTATTGGGATCGTTTTAGTTTTATTTAACGGATTGATGATAACTATTTATATGACCATTAAAAGTAAAAATCTAAAGAAAAAGGTATTTCATAAATATGATTAGAGAAGCTAGTAAAAAAAATGAGTTATTTGAAGATTCAGAAAAAAAGATTGTTAAGAATTTTTCATTTTTACTAATTCTTTTAAATCAAGCTTTCTTTTTGCCAATCCTACTAATATATGGGATAGAAGCATTTCGAACTAGTGCTTACCTTATCAGTGGTACATTAGAGGGATGGGGAATAGTATATTTTCTTTTTTTTCTTCTACCTTTCGTTACTTTTTTAGAGCTTCAATATTTTTTTTTACTTTTTATTAGTGCCTATTTGTGTTTTAATTTAGTTAATTATTTTATCATTAGAAAAAAAAGTAGGCATTCAAAATGTTTTTTTTGCGAAAATGATGCAAAAATGGGATTCATTAAGATCTTTTGGGGCTTACCTTCGTTTTTTTCATTTTTTGGAATTCCTATTTGTGAGCAACATCGTAAATTATTAGGAGAAGATCGTAATAAAATTCTTATTGAAGAACAGAGAATATATAAAAGATACACATTTTTGATTCGATGGCTGAATGTTTTAATAATTGTTTTTGGAATGATTACGATTTCCATTAGTCTATTCTCTTTTGGAATATTCTTTGTTGAGAATAACTTAATTATATTAAGTTGTGCTCTTTTTGTAATGCAAGTAGTTCTATATGTCTATCTATGTATAAGAATGTTTTTAAAAATTAAAAAAGGAATTAATCAAACTATTGAAAAAAAGGAGTTTAATTTTCAGCATTAAGTAATTTTATAATTTTAACTAATGATAATCATCAATTAAACCCTTATTATACATTTTTTTTATTTGTATTTTTTCAACAATTAGAAGTAAAAATCTAAAGAAAAGTATTTATCATAATAAAGAAAAAAATTAAAAATATATGAGTTTCCTTCCTGATGATAATTATAAAGATTTTAAAGATAAAACTCAAAAGGAGATCCTAGTTCCTATAAAGAAAATTTGATAATTCCAGTAAAATTAGGAGAAGAGCATATTAATATGTTAAAATGTATAGAATATTTCAATTTAAATAATTGATTTATAATTTTCGAGTGGGCAATATCATCGTAGATCATACAATCCTATGGATTTTCCTGGAGAAAGAATCTAATTGAAACATCATATTCATAGCAGAACATATTTTGCTATAGGAGCTATTAAGTCTATCAAATTTATTGCTTAAGCTAAATTAAATAAGATATTTAGCACAAAGGAAGTATTAAGTTTATGAGAGAGATAAAATTATAAAAGATCAGAGCAGATCAGTCTTATCATCAATCTACTTTTAACAGATTTCATATTGCCAACTCTTCATTTAGAAGGTTTAAAGGGTATCCAGTCCTTAAAGCTTCCTTATTTATAATTCTATCTCATAATAGTAAAAAGCATTTAAATTTTTATTCTTTTATGTGAAAAATATCTACAATTTCTATTACTTTAAGTGATCTGGAATAATTTGAAGTTTTAACAAGTCATCAAGACTCTCTGCTTCTCTGATTTTAAAAAGTTTTCCATTATTGATTAAGATTTCAGAGGATCTGGGTCTAGAATTATAATTACTGCTCATCGTAAAGCCATATGCTCCTACATCGAGAATTGCAAGTACATCCTTCTCTTCTAACTTATTTAATTCTCTATTCTTGCCTAATATATCGCCAGACTCGCAGATTGGCCCCGTGATATCATATGTTAATGTTGTTTCTTTACCTCTCTTATTACACGATATAATATGATGATAGGAATTGTATAAAGTAGGTCTTAACAGTGTGTTGAATCCAGCATCAACTCCCGCAAATAATTTATATCCATTGTTTTTAATCGTGTTTATTTGCGTTAAAAGAATGCTTGACTCCGCAGTTAAATACCGCCCGGGTTCAATTTTAAAAATGGGTTCGCCAATATCCTCAGAATTAATCAATTTTCTAAAAGGCTTTATTACCACTTCTTTGTAAATATCATAACTTAAAGGTTCCTCTGATGGAAGATAGGGAATACCCAAACCACCACCAAAATCGATAAACTCAAATTCGATCTCAAGAGAAATAGCAATTTTTTTGATAATGCCTATATATTTTTCAACCGGTTTTTTGAAATCTTGAGCGTTCAACACTCCTGATCCAATATGCTGATGAATCCCAAACTTATCAAAACCATATTCTTTTGCTTTGCTATACGCTTCGATAGCTTGTTCCTCTAAGATGCCGAACTTTATCGTTTTTCCCGCTGTAATTGTATGAGTGTGGTGTCCAGCACCAAACTCTGGGTTTATTCTAAAAGAAATTATGGATTTTTCCATTCCCAGGTTGTCATAAATTTTCGTTAATCTTTTTAATTGACTCACGCTGTCCAGGTTAACTAGAACTTGATTTTCAACTGCGAATGTAAAGTCATCATCAGTAAACATATTTCCAGTATAGATTATCCTTTCAGGAGTAATACCCGCCTTAAAACACGTATAAATCTCACCCATAGATGTGCAATCAAAGAAACCTCCTTCTGAACATAGTATTTTTAAAATTGATAAGTTTGAGTTTGCTTTAACAGCATAATGTATCCTATTATTCTCGTATTCTGAATTTAGTTGATTTTTTAAGTATCTATAGCGTTCTCGTATCGTGCTTTCGTTAATCACATAAATAGGCGTACCATATTCTTTAGAAATTTCAAGCGTATTTTTCCCTGCAAAATAAAGCACATCGTCACGATACTCTAAAGCTTTCGTGGTTAGCCATTCTGAATAATTCACTTTTTATACCTCAAGTTTAATATTACAATTAACATGATTAAATTATATTATATCAACACTAAATCATAATTCAATTCTATCGATGACTCCTTTAAACACTTTTACTACGGGACCTTCCATAAATACCGTTTTACCGTTATAAGTAATTGTCAAGTCACCCCCGTCGTTATGTACGGTTACTGGAGTGTTTAGATTAAATTTTCCTAAAATTGTTCCCGCTACTACCGCAGCACAAGTACCAGTTCCGCAGGAATTCGTCACTCCTACACCCCTTTCAAACACTCTTAGAACAGCTTCTTCTTTGGATAGCACTTTTACAAATTCCACGTTAGTTTTTTTGGGAAAAATTTTATTTGATTCAATTGCAACTCCGTACTTCTTTAAATTCTCATCGTTTATGACATTTTGGGTAAAAATAATCGCGTGAGGATTGCCCATTGACACCGCAGTGAAATTGAAAATCTTATCTAATACCACAATAGATTCGTTTACACAACGATTAACAAGGC
>JAHLWJ010000074.1 GCA_019057975.1 Promethearchaeota archaeon
TGTTCTATATTGGTGATATCCTCTAACTTTTTTAAAATTATTTCATCCATTATTAATTGTTTCAAAAAACCAATTTTGATTAGAGTAAAAGCATAGCTATCGACAATAACACTCGTTTAAAAATCACCAAAATCAAAATTATTTGTGGTATAGAAATCAAAAAATTAACTCATACGGATCCGGGTGTAGGGATTTTTGTCCATAGTAAAATTCCTACAATTAATCCATAAACGGCTAGTGCTTCGCATAAGGCAACCACAAGAAAAGCTTTAAAGAAAGACTCTTCTCTTTCTGAAAGTGCACTTATAGCTGCTGTACCTACGGTTTTCATAGCCCAAGCGCTCCCAAGCACTGAAAAGCTTACTGATAATGCTACGGCTATTGCTAGAACAGCTGTTGTTCCTGAATCATAATAGTCAAATGTAGTACCCTGAGCACTAGCAAAAGATACAATACCATTTGATGTGAAAATTACCAAGAAAATCAATACCACTTGAAATATTCCAAGTAATAAATAAAATTTATGTTTACCATTCATACATCTTACATCTTCGTTTTTATTTAAAAAACTTATTAGGGTTAATATAAATGTAATAAATTAAATTATGCGTATAAATTTTGCTATGAAAAGAACTTAAAATGGAGATCTCAAATATTTGTAATAACCAAGAATGGAATAAAAAAAAAGTTTTATTGATAGAGTAGAATCCTTATCAAATCTGCGATGTCGTGTATTCGATCGCAAAGTTGCTCAAGCAATACAATGCTGTCTCTTATTCGAAGGATCTTCCTCACATCTAAATCCTCATTGGAATATAGATATTCAAGAAACTGACGATATATCGTATCAATCTCATTTTCAATCTCATGTATCGCAGTGGTATTTTTAAATACAACTTCAGGTTTATCTCTTAGGCTTTTTATTGTTGATTTTAAGACACTTGCCATATTAATAGTTTTATTAATCAATTTTTCATATCTTTTCTTTATTTCATCAACCATTCCGCCGTCCAATTTAATTTTAGGCAGCATATCGACAAATTCTAAAGGATAGTTTATCACATTATCCATTTTCAAGATTAATGCGAGGTAATCTCCCAAACCCTGCGGTCCAGCTTCAGAATAATTTTGGATTAATTGAATTTTAATAGCATCTGCATCTTCTTCGCGAAGTTGCATCTTACTCTTTTTCTTTTCTAAGGTGTCTTTATTAGCCTCGTAATCTTTAGCCCAAGTTGAATAGTAAACACCCATATCCGAAATAACAGAATAAATGATCCTTGAATGTTCAATTAACATTGAAATAATTTCGTCTTTAATCTTATTCATAAGAATTACATTAAAATATTTTTTTTCTGATATAAATATTAATAATTAGGCTATTAAAAATTTAGTATTTGTAGAATATAAATTAGAAAGAGTTTTTAGTTGATTTTATTAGAAATTTCTAATTAGTTTTTCAATGATTATTGGTTTTTAGATTACATATCATATTGAAATTAAAAGTTTTATTTTAAAGTGAGTTAATATGGAATATAAAGATTTAATTATTGAGAAACGTGATGATCACATCGCAATTGTTACATTAAATCGCCCAGAACAACTAAATACTCTCACAAATAATTTAATGACAGAAATTGAACAGTTAACAGAGGAGTTTCAGAAAGATACAGAGACTCGTGTTGTGATTTTTACTGGAGCAGGCAAACATTTTTGCGGTGGAAGGGATTTGACAGAACAAGGAGGACCAACAACAGTGCTTGGAAGACAAAGAGCAATTCAGAATGGCCCAAGAATGACTCGCAAACTATACATGATGGACCAAATAACAATTGCTGCAATAAATGGAGGTGCATTTGGCGGTGGGTGTTGTATTGCTTCTGCTCTTGATTTTCGCATTGGAAATGAAAAATGTATGGCAGGATTTCCAGAAGATCGTTTAGGAATGAGTTTAAGTTGGACAATCCTCCCAATTGTCGTGCATCTAATTGGTCCTACATTTGCAAAAGAAATGACAATATTAGGGAAAAATAATGATGCCCAAACACTTTTAAAATGGGGTTTCTTAAGTGAAGTAGTACCAAAAGAAAAATTATTAGAGCGAGCAATTGAAATCGCTAAGGATTATGCTGCAATGCCACCTATTTCTGCCCAAATGATTAAAAAAACGATTAACCATATTAGTGGGGCTTTAGACCAAGCAATAATGCATATGGATATGGATCAGTTAATGTTAACCCTTCAAACCGACGATTTAAAAGAAGGAATTGCTTCCTTTTTTGGAAAACGTGATGGTAAGTTTAAAGGGAACTAAATTAACTTCAATTTTATCATGTAATTTTTAACTATAATCCTTATTTTTTTATTATACACCCTGTATATATAAATCCCTTCTAATAAAAAATATAATAAAGATAAAATATAATATTAAATAAGTACTTCAATACAATTTGAATAATTTGGGAAGTAAGAGACTAAATTTTTAATTTAACAACGATTTTTGGCGTATAGAATTGGGAAAATTTCGTAAAACTCTAAAGAGTTGGAAAGAATATTCAAAAATATCCGATTTGGGCATAATTGCTCGACGTAAATTTTTTAATAACTGCTTTGATGGTGCTTTAACTTGCGCTGGAATTGTGAGTGGTATTTTCGTTATTTTTCTGAGCTCAGATGCAAGTCAATTTACCCCTCAAACCGTTATTGTTACTGGTTTCGCTACAGCATTGGCTATTGGTATAAGTGGCTTATGGGGTGCTTTTCTTTCTGAAGAGGCTGAAAGAAAGAAGAAAGTTGACGATATGAAAAAAGATATGGCGATAATCGAAGAAGAAAAAGATGAAAATAGAGATTTATCGAAACATGAAAGAAAGAATAATAATAAGAATAAAAACAATGGCAAGACCTTGCTAGAAAAAGCTGAGAATTTCGCAACTATAGTTGCTTCCTTGGTTGACGGAGGGGCTCCAGTGTTAGGATCCTCCTTGCCTTTACTTCCATTTTTCTTTGGTGGAACTTTAACACTTATGCATTTTATCTCTTCTTATATTATACTTGGTGCCTTGCTTGTGTATTTAGGGAACTACTTAGGAAAGATTTCAGGAGGAGGACGTGTAAGATATGCTATGCACTTAGTTACAGCTGGGATTGTAACTCTCCTTGTATCAATATTGCTTGGTATCTAAAATTATAAGGTATATTAATAACTTAGATTTTTTATTCCAAATTAAAACAAAAAAATATTAATAAGAATGTTCGAAAAAGCTAAAACATACTCAAAAATAACAAATCTGTGGGCAATTGCTCGTCGCTATTTTGTGAATAATTTTTATGATGGTATGTTGACAGTTTTGGGCATCCTTTTAGGTTTCTTTACTGTGATTCTTAAGGAAGGGCAGAACTCAGTCGATACTCATCTTGTTATTCTAACGGGTGTAGGGACTTCCATATCTATGTTTATTTCAGGTATAACAGGATCCTATCTTTCAGAAAAAGCAGAACAAAAAAAAATAAAAGAAGAATTAAATAGAGCAATGTTAATTACTGAAGAAAAAGATGTTGAATTAGATGACGATGTAAACATAAAAGAAATTGAAAAAGCAATGCTAACGAAACTAAGTAATAATATAGGGATTAATAAAAATAGCAATCTTAAAAAGAAGAAAAAAAGAAGTAAAAATATTCAAGAAAAAGCTGAAACCTTTGCAAGTATTGTTGTAGCGGTTGTAAATGGCCTATCTCCATTTTTAGGTGGGCTTGTAGCATTAATTCCTTTCTTTTTTGTTTCAGTAGCTTATTTTTCTACTTTTATTATTTCATTTAGTATAATTTTAGTCTGTATTATTTCACTCGGTGTCTTTTTAGGAGTCGTTTCTAAAGAATCTATACTTAAAAATATAATACAGATGGTTTTTGCATTTGTTCTAACCCTAATTATCTCTATTTTCTTATTAGGCTAAATTGTTATAGGGATTTTCTTAGGAGTTATTTACAAGGAATCTATAATAAGGACTATTATTTTAATTGTAAAAAAGATTTTAAAAATATAACCCTTAAGGGATTATAATATATTAAGTAGAAAAAGATCTGAGTTTGTAAAAATGTATAATTGGGTTTATTTTATTCGCTCCAATAGATATTTCCATAAATTGATGGGTTATTTATTGGGAGAGAAAAGTGTTAGTGGAATAACTTACCTAATTTTTAGTGAAGATATAAAGTGTAGTGATGGTAGAATTTTTTCAAATGATAACGGGTTTTTAATAGCTGTAAATTTTTTTACTCACACTACCAGTTTCAAGGATAATATGGTTAAAAGCGGTTTAAGTTTAGATTCATTAGTGGATTTGTATGAAATTTTATGTGAAGATAAAAATCCAAGTACACGAGGTATTACAATTACAGGGAAGGCTGAGCGTATTGTCTTTGATAGGGATCTTGAGGTTTTTCTAAGAAGAACCCATTTTAAGTTTAGGGACGGTTCCACTCTGACAATTCCAGAAGTAAGTTCCAATCGTCGTTTATGATATTACCTTATGTCTCCTAACTCAAATTAGATTTTACTCAATTTTACGTTAAAGATACCAAAGAGAGCATATCTTAGTTGTATTGATTTTAGGGTAAATATCCATTTATTTTTTTTCAATACCATAAATTTTAATTTTTAATGTTCTTTTTACTTTTTTAATATAAAACGGAAAAATGAAATTTGACAGAATTTATAGGAATTGATATCGGATCACTTGCTAGTAAGGTTGTACTTCTCTCAAATGAAGGAAAAGTGATAGATTACAGATCAGAAAGATCGACATACGACTTTAAGAAAATAGGATATAATTTAGTTAACGATCTTATGGCTAAACACTCATTAAATAGAGAAAGCGTATTTTTTATGAGTACTGGTTATGGTAGAAATACTATAGACATAGCCGATGATAGAATTACTGAAATAACTGCTCACGCTCGTGGAGCACAATATTTTTTTCCAGAAGCTCATAGTGTTATCGATATTGGGGGTCAAGATTCTAAAGCAATCTTAATTTCCAAAAAAACAGGAAATGTCATGGATTTCCAGATGAATGATAAGTGCGCCGCTGGAACGGGCAGATTTCTGGAAGTTATGGCTCATGCCCTTGAGGTTCCTATTGAAGAAATCGGAGAACTCGCATTAAATTCAAATAAACCCTCAGCAATTAGCTCTACATGCACAGTTTTTGCTGAAAGTGAAGTTATTTCTTTATTTGCCAGAGGTACTTCGAAACATGATATAGCTGCGGGAATCCATAAATCCATTGCGAGGAGAGTTGCGGGTATGGCTAAACGTATAGGAGTAGCTCCTTTGCTTGTTTTTTGTGGAGGTGTAGCTAAAAATATAGCAGTTAAAAAATATTTAGAACAAGAGCTAGGATATGAGATTGTGACTCCGGTTCTCAATAATGAAAGTGGTGCTCAATTCACTGGTGCCATCGGAGCAGCTTTAATTGCTCAAGAACATAATGGTGGATAATTCATTCTGCCTTTATTTTTAATATCAATAAATTTTATGAGCAATTAACTATTTTTTGATTATTAATTCAACATTATTTTATTTTAGAAAATGGCCAATTTTAATCTTTTATCGGAATATTATTTATCCCTCAAAGAAAAGAAAGAAGAGGGTAAAAAAGTTGTAGCATTTATGTCTCATGATAATATTCCAGAGGAATTAATAGACGCTGCTGGATTTATTCCCTTAAGGATGATCTTTGCGGGAAATGATGAGTTAATGGATGCTAGTCATGATTTTCTTTCTCCCTCAACTTGTGCATTTGCTCAATCTTGTATAGGCGTATTTTCCGTAAAACCTGAAAGATATAAGTTTTTGGAATTAATAGATTATTTTATTGTTTCAAATCACTGCGTATCAGATATATGTGCTTCTGAAGTTATATCTAAATATTTTAATATACCACGTTTGAATTTTTATGTATCATATACTAAGACTGAGAACAGTTTAAAGTATTTTAAAATAGAATTATTAGATTTAAAAAGACAACTTGAAGAGATAACAAGAACTAAAATAGATAATCAGGATTTAACGAATAGTATTAAGAAATACAATATTTTTAAAAAAAAATTATTAGAAATAAGCAATTTAACCTTAAAGGGTTCTCAAAAGTTAAAAATTTTTCATAAAGCAATGTTATATGGTCCTGATATCCTCCCTGAACTAGACAATATAATCTTAGAGCACCCACAAACCCAAATATCAAATGAATCAAAAGATATTTTACTAACAGGCTGCTCAATTTTCATTGATGATTATTTAAATGATTTAATTGAAGAGGGTGGCGGAAATGTTGTATTTTTTGATACTTGGGTTGGGTTTAATTATTATTACCAAATAATTGATGAAAAGGTCATCAAAGCTTCAGAAGATTCAATTGATTTATTAGTACATCGATATGAGAAAAATATTTACGGAGATCATTCAGTCCCAAATTTTCTTGAACGGAAAGTAGCACATATAGAAACCTTTTCTATAAATTATGAAAGGAAAACTGGCAAAAAAATTGGTGTTATAAACCACATAATTAAGTTTTGCGATCACATGTCAATTATGTCCTCCCATTTAAAAAATCAGTTAAAAGAAAAAGGCATTTATGTATTGAATTTAGAAAGAGATTATTCAAGAGCTAACAGGGGACAGCTCAGTACTAGGATAGAGGCATTCTTAGAAATGATGTGATAACATTTTTGGAGATGATGTAAGATATGAGTATAGTTGCTGATGAACTGATAAGATTTTCTTCAGTGTTAAAAATGGCTTATAATTTTTTAACAGGAAGAGACTATCTAAAGCGGAAAAAATTTCGAGAAAAAAAGAAGTTAATTTCTATTGGGTTACCTTTTTCTGACTTAGTTTATGGATTTCCTGATTTAATTCCCGTTTTACCAATAAGAATGCACACCTTTGAGATTCATAAATATCTTACTTATTTAGGTTCTGCATCAAATGTTTTTGGGTGGAATAGAGTTACTAATTTTTTGGGTTTTGTAAAAGATTTAGGTATTAAGAATATAAATCAGACAGTCGATGATATAATCGAAAACGTAATAGACACAATAAACAGCAAATACAATGAAATGTATGATATTGGAGTAGAAAGTGGGATATCTACTGACTTCTGTTATGGTGTTAAATCACTTTATGGGATGAATGTATCAAAAGGGAAGAATTGTGAAGCAAATTTAAATTATACGATTCGATGTAGCACCTGGAATAAATATTTAGAATCAATAAAAGCAATTGGGCACCCGTCTAAACAAATTTGGATTGAAATTCCTCCAAGAAATATTGGGAATACGTTAGAACTTTTTATCGATAACATTACTCAAGGAATAAGTGAATTAGAAAAAATTAGTGATTTTAGTTATAGTGATAATGCATTGAGAAATCACTTTCAAACAGCAAATCAAATTCGTCAATCGTACAAAAAAATAATTTATGATATAAGTACCGCCGACTTCTATCCGTGTAATCCAGCAACATTTAGTGAAATTCTTTCCTTATTAAATATAAGTTTTCATGATTATAATTCCAATGCTACTCGTTTTAAAGATAATATTACTCAGTTGTTAAACGAAATGAGGGGGAGAATTAATAAGGGTATTGGTATGGATGTTTCAAAAATGCCCAAAATTTTAATTACCCCTATGTTTGGAGGTTGGGAACCAAAAACTCATGATATAATCTACGAATTAGGAGGAAGAGTCTTATATGGAGATTGGGATTTGTTACGATTTTTGGATGATATACCGATTTCAAACAGAACCGACCCTGTTGAAGCTTATGCTCAATTTTTAATGAATGCAAACATAAATGGCATTGGATGTGATAACGATACACTAACAGATTCCTACGTAAGATTAGCTAAGAATTTAACCGCTGATGGGCTGATTTTTACACAAGTATTCGGTTGTCATTCTGTATCAAATTGTTATACTATGTTAAAAGAAAAGATACGTCGAGAATTAGAGATACCAAGCATAGCGCTTAATTTTAATAAAATGGGAGAAAATGTAGAGCAAGTTCGCACAAGACTCGGTGCATTCATGGAAATGTACAAATTATAATAATAATCCAACAGAAACCTTAGTTAACTATGTAATATAAGCTTAAAAATGGAGAATTATGACTAAAGAAATAAAAAAAAACAAAAGTAATAATCTAATCTATATAATTGATAATTATTCAGTTAACTTTCAGACCGACCGATTAAGAAACTTGGTGGAAATTTTTAGACAAAAGATCCCTAAGATTAGAGTTAAA
Source organism: Promethearchaeota archaeon (assembly GCA_019057975.1). The sequence goes on from JAHLWJ010000074.1 coordinate 8,312, forward strand.
GTTATCCATTACTCTCAAGTAGACATGGAGATTTTGAAGTTTAGCAGCGGGATAATTCTCACAGGATCTGAAATCAATGTGTCTGAGTTTTCTGGCAATAAGGTCTTACGAAAGAAATTCAAATCAGTTCTCAAAATAATTAAAAAAGCTAAAAACATACCCATATTAGCAATTTGTTATGGTCTCCATTTAACTGGCTTTGCTTTTAATGGAAAAGTATATCGAATGAATATCCCCCACGATGGTGGAAGAATCATTCCACTTTTGTTAATCAAGACCGATAATTTGATTCTGCATAAAAAAATATTTGTAGATATTCAACATCGAGACTATTTAATCCCAAATGACCTTAAAATTCAAAAGAAATTCGAAATAATAGCAACTAAAGTTCTAAATGGTTTTACTACAATCCAATATATGCGTCATATAAATAGACCAATTTATTCAGTTCAATTTCATCCTGAAACTCACCTTGCAAATTATGGCTATAGAAATCAAGATGATGAAGAAATTATTAAAGAAGCAAAACAATATGGAGAAGAAATTATAATAAATTTTGCAAATATCTGTAATCAATAAAAAATAGCAAAAACTAATATTTTATCGATTACTAATCGATTACTAACAAAAAGTAGTATCTGAAAAAACAACATGAATTAATGCTTTTTTGGAGACCTTAAAATAATGAGCATTTATGCAGACGATGTTGTAAGTTTTACTTCTGTGTTGAAAATTGCCTATAATTTCTTAACAGGGAGAGATTATTTAATAAAGAAAAAATCTAATGAAAAAAAGAAGTTAATTTCAGTCGCCTTAGGTTTTCCAGACTTAGTTTATGCTGCTGATTCTATTCCTGTTTTTCCAATTCGAATGGAGAAATTTAAAATAAATCTATATTTACTAGCGCTCAATACAGCAAAGAGTTTATTTGGATGGAATATAACAACCAATATCTTAGGAATAGCACGTCAATTAGATTTTTTAAAAATTGTTGATACAATTATAAATGATGTTTTAAGTACAATAAATCAAAAATACAACAATATGTACGAATTAGGGATAGTAGATAAGAAGCCTTCTAATTTATGTTATGGTGTCAATGCAATTTATGGTATGCATAAATCTCAATATAAGAACATAGATGCTAATTTAAAATTCACAATTAGGTGTAGTGAGTGGAATAAATACTCAGAATCTTTAAAAACTATAATCCCAAATCAGATTTGGGTAGATATTCCGTCTATTGAAAATAAAAATCAAGAGAAATCTTTAGATATCATGAGGGATAACGTAGATAAAGCAATTATTGAGTTAGAAAAAGTTACTGGGAATATAGTTACGGATAATAGTTTAAAAAAACAATTTCGTATCGGAAATCAAGTGAAGAGATATTATAAAACAATATTGCATGAAATTGGTTCTTCTGATTTTTATCCTTGTAATCCTGCCACGTTTGCGGAAATTTTAGGTCTTTTAACAATTTCGTTCCAAGATTACAATTCAAATGCCCAAAGATATCTAGAAAATATGAGTCAACTAGTCAAAGAAATGAGAGAAAGAGTAAAAAAAGGTATAGGTATGGATGTTTCAAATACTCCTCGATTACTTGTTTCACCCATATTCAATGGATGGGAACCAGAAACTCATGAAATCATTTTTAAATTCGGAGGAAGAGTTATTTATGCAGATTGGGATATTTTAGGATTATTAGAAGAGATTCCGGTTTCTAAGGATTCAGATCCTATAATGGATTATGCTCACTTTCTTCTGAATGCTTCTAGTAAGGGAATTCATTGTTTGAAGAATTGTGATGCTTTAGTTAATTCGTATTTGGAATATACTAAAAAATGGGGTTTTAATGGTGTTATTTTCAATCAATTACTTGATTGTCATACTAATTATTCAAACTGTTATGAATTGCTGAAAAATAAAATTAGAAATGAACTTAGAAAACCTACTGTTATTGTTCGGTTTAAGAAAATCGGGGAAAATATTAAAGATCTTAAAATGAAATTAACTCCTTTTATGGATTTACTTACTCGATAAAATATTGCATGATCCTTCACATTCCAAAGAAATCTGACGGTTTGAGTAAGTGTTGATCTTCCTCTTCCTTTTTTGCCTTTTCATGAGGGTCCACCCATTCTGAATCCTCTTTTCCTTTACTAGTTGCTCCTGGAGCTTTGAGACCTGCGGGATTGATGCCTGTAGATGCGGAAATAGGTTCTGGTTGTTGTCCTACTGCTACGGGTTGAGCTGGTACGTAAGTAATACCTCCAGATTTCAATACTTTTAATTCACTCATTACCTTTTCTAAATTCATGGTTTGTACGCTCTTATTCATTGTATCCATTATTTCTTTCAATGATTTTGAGGTTTCTCGTAGCCCTTTTGGGTTAATTCCTGTAAGTAAGGAATCTAAATTTTCGCTTATACTCTCATTTAATTCCTTTAAAGAATCCAAAACAGTACTCCAATGTTTATTCATTTGAGATTCAATGGCGCTAATCATTTTGATAGTTTCATTCATAAAATTAACATGGGCTTCGTAGCGTTCCTCATCTTTAGCCCGAAGGTCAGATATTAACATTATTAGCTTCCGTAAGGCTTCTTTCTCTTCACTCATATTTAACCAAAATATATATTATTTTTTCTATTATAAATATGATTATAAATAAATTTATATGTATTCATTTAGTAAACAAACCAATCCATAATAATTCTGTAAATTTAATTGAATAATACTGAGTTAAATACGAAAATGCCAACTGAACATTCAGAATGGATTAAAAATCCAAAAATCTATGAAATTAATACATGGCCTTGGCTTAGATCATTATCAGAAAGATATAATTCTCCTATTACTTTAGAAAACATCCCGGAAGAAATTTTTAATCGAGATATTAGTCAATTTGATGCTGTCTGGTTAATGGGTGTATGGGAAAGGAGTCCAGCGAGTAAAAGAATAGCTCTGGAACATCCCGACTTACAAAACGAATTTCATAAAGCATTACATGAGTTTCGAGAAGATGATGTAGTAGGTTCACCATACTCTGTTTATTATTATCATGTTGATAAGAATATTGGTGGAGTAGACGGATTAAAAAAGGCTCGAAAACAATTAAGTGATCGTGGAATTCGATTGTTATTAGATTATGTTCCTAATCATGTTTCAATCGATTCTCTCTTGACATTAGAATCTAATTTATTTATTGAAGGAACATTGGAAGATCTTATGAACCGACCGTATGATTTCTTTAGTCTTTCAGAAAAGGTTTTTGGTTTTGGTCGAGATTCCAATTTTTCCGGGTGGACAGACACTATTCAAATAAATGCATTCTCAGAAGAAGCACGGCAAAAGTCAATTAGTACTTTATTTAGCATAGCTGAACTATGTGATGGTGTTCGTTGTGACATGGCGATGTTAATGACAAATAAGATATTTAGTAAAACATGGGGAGATAAAGCTGGATTAATACCTGAAAAAGAATTCTGGGAAGATGTCATTTCGGCAGTTAAGGAAAAGTTTCCCCATTTTCTGTTTATTGCTGAAGCCTACTGGAATATGGAATGGGAACTTCAACAACAAGGGTTTGATTTTTGTTATGATAAACGATTATATGACCGTTTATCTCATGAAGATGTTCAAAATATAAAAACCCATCTTGATGCGGATTGGAATTATCAAAAAAAGCTTATTAGGTTTATAGAAAACCATGATGAACCAAGAGCAATCACTAAGTTTGGTGAAAAGCGCAGTTGTGCAGCAGCAATAATTGCCATGACATTGCCTGGAGCTCGGTTAATACATGAAGGACAAATGGAAGGTTTAAAAATTAAGTTACCTGTACAATTGGGCAGACGACAAACTGAAGAAAGAGACCAGAATCTCCTTGATTTTTATCAGAATTTACTTAGAATCATACCAGGGAAAAATCTTGCTAATGCCAAGTGGTCTATTTGTAATATACTCCCCGTAGATTCCAATGATAGCTCATATAAAAATCTGATTTCATATATATGGTGGGTTGATGACATTTATCTTTTGATTGTTGTTAACTATAGTCCATATCCTTCAAAAGGTCATATAAGAATAGAGCCTATAAATTATAGTTCTGACAATTGGGTGTTCAAAGATTTGCTTAATCAAAACAATTATATTTATAAGGGAGTAGACCTAGAAAAATATGGACTTTATACAGATTTAAATGAGTGGAATAGCCACATCTTTATTATTAAAAAAGAAAATCTTTGAAAAGATATACTATAGTGTGATTATTATATGGATATTTTTAACCTGATTAAAATTATTACCGCAATCATTTCAATTATAATTGCCTTTATAGTTGGGTTTTATGAGTTGCGTTTAAATCCTGATAATTGGTTAAATAGATGGTTTGCCTTATTTTTTGCGTCAGTTTCCCTAGGATTTTTAGCTTACACAATTTACCATTTCATATATACGGGTTCCTATTCCAATGATTCAAAGATAATTATTCCCATTATGATAACAGCCCAGATCTTTTTCAATTTTATCCCTGTATCCTTAATGATGACCGTACTCATACTAGAAAAATATAAAAAGGTTGCTATGAGTCTTAAATATCTTGGAACGATGTTCGCATTGTTTATAATAATGAGTGTTGGATATTTCATCTGGGTTCCAAAATTGGACGATGAGGCATATGCACTAAAAAATGTTAATACTGAAACTGAACGTGGTTTGCAGATTTTTGTAAATGTTTTCAGAATAGTATTATTCTGTTATGTTGTCTACAAATATGCTATTATCACAAGAAAAGTTGAAAAAGAAACTAAAAGAAGGGTTCAGTGGTTTTTTGGAGGAATAATTCTAGCTATTGTTGGACTTCTTTTCAATTTAATTGGAGGGATACTAGAACAAATTTTATTTGAAATTATCGCTATGATTGTAATTGATATCGGAATGGTATTGATATTTAAAGGTTTTTTAACATAATCGATTTTTCAAAATTCTGATGCATTTAATTTTGAGAAAGATTAAGCTATTTTACCAAATCCAAGGAAAAGATTACTTCACAAATTCGAATGAATATATTAAATGGATGGTTATGATTTACTTAGAATTAGTAAGAAGCCTTTAATAGAATAATCAATTATTTTCTTTTATGAAAGCTGTCATTATAGCTGCGGGAGAAGGAAAAAGATTAAGACCTATAACTTCTTCTCGACCAAAACCATTAATACCAATTGCTGGAAAACCCTTGTTAGAGCATACTATATTAGGATTAAAAAATTCGGGAATAAATGAGATTTTACTGGTTGTTGGATATAAAGAAAATTTAATTAAAGATTATTTTGGGGATGGAAAAGAGAAATTTAATTTGAAAATTGAATATGTCACACAAGAGGAGCAATTGGGTACAGCTCATGCTTTTAGATATGGTAAAAAATTTGCGACTAACGAGCCCGTATTATTTATGTATGGAGATTTATTAGTAGAACCAAAAGTATATCAAGAAATTATACAAAAATTTAATGAAAAAAAAGTAGAAGGTATAATTTTATTAATGGAAGTGAAAAATCCTGCAGAATTTGGAATTATCTCTTTAGATCCTAATGGCTTTGTTGAAAAAATCACTGAAAAACCCTTACCTGAGATGAATGTAGGAAATCTAGCAAATGCAGGAGTTTTTATATTCAATTCTAAAATCTTTCAAGCAATTGAAAAAACTGAAAAATCGATTCGAGGTGAATATGAATTTACAGATTCAATGGAAATTTTGATAAATCAGTTAAACGGAAAGATCTTAGGATACATTATAAAGGATTATTTTTGGAGCGATATCGGATTACCATGGCAACTATTTGGAGCAAACTCATTTGTTTTAGATAGAATAGAACGGAAAATACTTGGTGATGTTGAAGAGAACGTTAAAATCTTAGGAAATGTTCATATTGGTAAAAATACGAATGTTAAATCAGGTAGTTATATTCAAGGCCCATGTTATATAGGAGAAAATACATTAATTGGGCCTAATGCATTTATTAGACCCTATACTTCTGTAGGAGATAATTGTCACATAGGTATAAGTGAAGTTAAAAACTCACTAATTTTTTCAAAGTCAAATGTTCCTCATTTCAACTATGTTGGAGATTCTATTATATGTGAAAATGTAAATCTTGGTGCTGGTTCAAAAACCTCCAATTTAAGGTTTGACAATAAAAGTGTTAAAGTTAATATTGAGGGGAAATTGATTGATTCAGGTAGGAGAAAATTAGGCGCTTTTATAGGTCCGAATGTGCAAACTGGAATTAATGCAAGTATTATGTGTGGAAAAAAAATAGGGGAAAATTCCATAATAGGGGCACACACATTAGTCGTGGAAGATGTATCACCCAATACACTATATTATCATGATCCATTTGAAGGCATTAAAAAGAAAGACAATCCATTTTATTAGATATTAATGAACAGTAACAGTCTTTGATAAATTAAGTGGTTTATCAGGATCTAATCCGTGATGCAGAGAAGTATAATATGCTAATATTTGTAATGCAGGTGTAAACGTTATTGGACTAAATATATTATAATATTTATCTCCAGGTTGGGGTATTCGGATTGTTATATCACTTAATTCAGTAATATATTTATCATTCTCTACCACAAGAGAAATTATTTTGCCCCCTCGTGCTTTGAACTCCATTACATTTCCAATTAATCGTTGATATGTCTCATCTGGGGGAGCAATAAATATTATAGGAAATCCTTCTCTAACTAGAGCTATTGGTCCATGTTTTGCATGAGCAGCCGAATATCCTTCGATAAACCGGCAAGCAACTTCCTTTAATTTCAATCCCCCTTCTTTAGCAGTGGCGATTGATATACCCCTTGCCAAAAAGAAAAAATTTACACTTTTTTCTAGAGTATTTACAACATCTTTAATTGAATCTACGTTATTTTTTAAAAATTTTTCAATAATTTGTGGTGTTTCTTCTAAAGCTTCTTCATATTTTTCTATTTCTGATTCTAATTCAACTTTTCTTAGTTTTGCTATTTCTATTGCTATTAAAGCTAAAGTGAGCACTTGAGTATTATAAGTTTTAGTTGCAGCAACACCAATTTCTGGTCCTGCTTGAGTCACGATCACATGATCGGAATATCTGGTAAGAGAAGACCCCACTACATTTGTAATTGTTAAGACTTTTACATTTCTTTTGCTTTTTGCCCATCTAATTGCTTCAATTGTGTCTATTGTTTCACCTGATTGCGAAACCGCAATTATAACAGATTCATCTTTTAATGAATTGGATAGTTGCGTTTGTAATTCTGAACATTCAATAGCTTGAATATACTTACCTAGAAATCTTGAAATTATAAATTTTCCAGCTAATGAAGCATAAAAAGATGTGCCTGCTGCAGTAATATAAATATTTTCTGCTGACCATAGTATTTTTGCAAAAATTCGTAAAAGATCTTTAGAGATTTTCATTGTACGCTTCATCGCAGTTGGTTCTTCGTAAATTTCTTTTAGCATAAAATGTTCATATCCTCCTTTTTCTGCTGCATCAATATTCCATTCAATTAATTGAATTTCTTTCTCAATTTTTTTATCGGTGTTAATATCAAAGAATTCAACCTCTCCTGCTTTTAATACGGCAAGTTCGTTATCATCCATAATATAACACTTTCTTGTTAAAGGTAAAAAGGCAGGAATATCCGAGGCACAATAAGTTGTTTTCCCCTCTTCTATTCCAATCACCAATGGAGATTCTTTTCTAACAACTATAAATGAATCTGGGTGGTCAGCATGGCAAATAGCCAACCCATATGCTCCTTTACATAACTTTAATGCTTCAATTACAGAATCCTTAAAATTTAATCCCTCTTTCATTTTAATTTCAACTAAATGGGGAATAATTTCTGTGTCTGTCTCAGATTTAAAGATGTGACCTTTTTGGGCAAGTTCTTTCCGTAATTCCATGAAATTGTCTATAATCCCATTATGGACAACCGCAATTTTACCCGAGCAATCTAAATGTGGATGACTATTAATTTTTGTTGGCGCTCCATGAGTGGCCCATCTAGTATGGGCAAGAGCGAGTCTTGAACCAATAGGAAATTCTGTTAAATCTATTTTCTTTTGGATTTCATCGATTTTCCCAGAATCTTTTTTAACATATAATTTCGAATCAGATAAAGTAACTATTCCACACGAATCATATCCTCGATATTCTAGACGCTTAATTCCTTCAAGAACAATTTTTCCTAGAGAGATGTTTTTCTGATTAGTTATTATACCAAATATGCCACACATATAAAATAGAAAGGAGTGAAAAATATTTTAAAGTTATTATTGTTAAACAAAACATATTTGAGTAAGAGTTCACATATATTAATTTGTTGTATAAAAATGTTTCTTTTCATATTTCATTAGATATAGAATTTACATAATAAGTTTTCATGGTCCTAGCTCTTCAAATGAATTGAAATAATTTTCAAAAATCTAATCCATAACCTTAAATTGAAATAATATTTTTTTATTTTAAAACAAAAATGCTTTAAATCGATGTACAGAGCATGCCAATCAATGTTATTATAACAAAGAATTTTGATCACTTGAGTGAAGTAGCAGCTAGAATTGTTAAAGAAAAAATTTT
>JAHLWJ010000403.1 GCA_019057975.1 Promethearchaeota archaeon
TTGAATATACACGATTAAGCCTTCTAATTTCATTACAAATCAATAATATAAAGGGAAAAGAAGATTTTCTTAAATTAATTGATCAAGCTTTATTAGATGATAAATCATACAAGAATTTAGCCAGTTTAATTAATGATAATTGTATAATTTTTAAAAAAAAGGTACCTCTTGAGACTTAAAGAGACTTAAATGAAAGAAAGAAAATAAGATTATAGGATGTTTTATGGTTCAAACGAAAGATATCATCAACTACTATCAAAATTTTGATTATTTTGACGGATATGGCAATAAGCTAGAGAGATATTTCCTAAAAGACTTGATCTTGGAATTTTGTAGAGACTTACACATTTCACAAAAATTAGCAGGAAATTTTGAAAGTTATTAGCCTTACAATCATCTTAGTTCCTTGTCCAAGAGAAAAGGGTGGAATGCCGTGCATCAAGCCATTACCAAGTATTTTAAAGACAACAATAAAGTGGTAAAAATACGATTTGAAGATCACCCTGGATTTATTGTGGGATTTTTCATCGAATCGTTATGCGCTTTTGAAAGGTCCATTTTTTGGTTCTTTAATTACAAGCATAACCTCGACCCGTTTAACCAAGTGGCTTCCGAACAAGCGTTATATTACTCAGAGTTCTTTTCAATCGTCGCCATTTCTAGGTTTTTAGGGGGGTCTATAAACCACACACCACTGGGGATGTTCAAAGTTAATTTGATTTGGGATAAAGAACTCATATCTATCCATCATCCGCCGAATCTTGGTAGAGGGCGACATAGAGGGTATAGTAATTTGTTTTTTGAACAAATGGAAAGGATTGACGTTACTGATTACGAGTATTTTAAAAGATTAATGGAAAATAAATGGATTCAAAAAGAAGGTCTTTTAATGAGGGAAGATCGTAGGGAAAATGTTTATGATTTAACTTCTCGGTCTGGAGATCCCTTTAAAAACGCCTTGTTTGCTGATCTGAATGAATCTACAATTAGAGCTTCAAGGAGTTGGAATTTTTTAGAGAGTGTTGATGATATATATGAAAGAATGGGACATGGCGATAACGATGGGGGATTCGCCGAATTTTTAGAAAGAGAATATTCTTGGGATGGGTATCGACAAGATCATATTGGTCAATATTGGAAATTCTTAATAAATGCTTTAAAGATGGTAAAAGATACAGAGCAATATTTTAAAAAATTAATCTGGAAAATCTCTAGATATGAAAAATGTGAATCGGTAGATTTGGACAAAAATACTAAGAGAATCTTATTTAAATGGATAAACGAAAAATTAAAAACAAGAGCTTAAATTAAACTTTAAAAGTGTTTCAAGCTATTATTCTTTTAATATCCTATCCATACTCAATTATACACAATATTCATAATAGATTAATCAATAAATTTAAATTCTAAAAACATAGATTTTAAATAATGGAGAAAGATCTAAAAGAAGCGTTCCAAAAGGTAATTCCAAAAAATTTTTCAATTTTTGAAAAGAGAAAGGCTATATCTAATAATTTTATTTCTCGGATTAAAAAGAAGATTAAACAGGAATTAGCTAATCCAAGTGTGAGTATCTATAAAAAAGATATTGCAAAATATTTATTAATTTATCAAATTGAACAAGGATTAATTACAAGTAAGGATGAATTTGATGATTTTTATCCAAAAATTGAATTTATATCTGATAATTTAGAGAAATTTGAGTTGGATGCCCTCTCAGATTCATTTTTTAGTAATGAAAATGATTTAGATGAAGATTCGCTTATTTATGATCACACTTATATTCAAAACCACTATTTAAAGGATGACCCAGATTGGTTTATACAAATTGGTCTTAAAGAACACCCCTTTCCCTCACAAGATGGTCTTTTTTTGATCTCTAAAAAAAAATATGAAGATGTTGTAATAAAAACCCAGATATACAATAAATATATGGAACTCTTAGAACACAATCCACAATGGATATTAAATAAGTCTATTGTATTTTATGGAGACTTTGGCTGTGGAAAAACAACATTCTTCGATTATATAGATTATAAATTACTTTTAAATAATATACAACCAATAAGAATTATCTTAAATGCAAAACCTTCATTGTCATCCTTACATCAAGAGTTTAACCAGGCATTGTTTAACGAATTAGCGAGCTATATTTCAAAATATTCTACTGATCCACGAGGTATTATTAATAATATCACTAATTATAGTATTTTATCATTGTTTGAAAGAATTCAAACTGATAGAGAACAAAAAGGATTTGTCATTTTTTTAGATGGATTGCATAAATCTCAAGATCAACAAAATACTGCTTTAAATTTCTTAATCGAAGTACAAAATATTCTTGAGTTTTATCGTAGAAAAGCAATACCATTATCAATATTTGTTGCGGGTTCACTTGAATGGCAAGATAAGATTAATAATAGTAAGAAATTTTCTGGTTCAGCGTTTACTTTAGAAAAAATGGATGCATTAAATGTAAACCAGGCTTATGAAATGCTTAAGAGAAGATTTGCGGTTTTTTCAGAAATCGAAGTAAAAGTATTTATTAAATATAATGAGATACAGATGTTAGTAACCTCTATTGAAAGAGCTCTTGCTACCGATATAAATTACCGAATCCTTATAAAGTATTTTCTTCAAAATGGGTTCATATTTAAGAATAGGATAAAAATTAAACCATTTATAGAGGAAGATGTATTAAACAACATATTTGAAGCAATTAAAACTAACAGAAAATTATATAATAATCTCCTCCAGATTAAAAATGAATACCAAGATCGTAAATTAGAACTATCTAGGATTCTAAAAACTATATCCACAACTTATGATATGGGATATTTCTTTGAAGACCACACTTTTTATCAAAAAAACTCGCAATATTTTGATTATTTATACAATAAAGATGTATTAATTAAGAGTGAAAAGTTTAAGAAAAATCAAATCAAACCATTTGCTCTGAATCAACTTATTTATGATACATTTAAAGACATTGAAAATAAAGTAAAATTTCGACCTACTCACTATCTTGAATTATTATTTATAAAAGAACCAAAACCACCTAAGAGAGAAGCAGAATATCTAAACATACTAGATACTATAAAAAGATATAAAGAAAATAATCCTGAAATTGAAACGCAGATTGAAAAATTAGTTGATTTTACTAAAAATGATTATTTTGCTTTTATTAATAAAATAGAAAACACGCCTAACTTTCACATCTCTAATGAAGAAGTTGGAGAAATGAATAAAATTATAGAGGTTTTGCTACGCTTCTTATATGAGCTTTCTGACGAGCCCTTTCCAGTAAATACACAAACTCAGATTTTTAATGTTTTTAAATATACATGGTTGGATAATCAAGTTTTAACTCAATTTTTTAATTGGACTGAGGGATGAACCCAAATGTAAATGAAAAAATAACCAATACTCAGTTCCTGAAACAATTTATTGATACTTACGAATCTTTAATCTATAAAATTGGTAAACATATCCTTTATAATAAAATTTTGATAATAGGTTCTACAGATTTAAATAATGAAGAAAAGATTGCATTCAATTCAGCACGCGCCTTTTTCTCAGGGAAGCAATTTAAAAAATCAATCGAAGTGTGCCACGATTTAGTCGAAAAGACCCTAAGAGAATTTATATATAATATTCTATTTATAAAATATGGGAGTAATTGGGAAAGTATGCTACCAAAACATATATTAGGTTCTATTAATAAGATAAAACGAAAAGAAAAAAAACAATATGGCGATATTTTATCCCATTCCGGTAACTCACTCTATTATCTTTCCCGCAGTGCTTATTCTATAATTATCGATGACGATTATCTTTGGACTAATTGTTTTTCTATGCTTTTTGGTAATGCTTATAGATCTTTTATTAAAGAAACATTAGAGAATTTAGCTAATTTAGGCCACTTAGATAAGCATAATAGAGATGAAGAAGAAATAGGTAAAATTTCCACAATTATCCTACAAAACTTATCTAAATCGAAAGAGGTTATCGAAAAAATAAATAGATCATACCTGAATTTATTTAAACTTAAAGCTATAATAATTAAAGATTTTGAAATAATTCCCCGATTCAATTCACAGGAAAAAATTGATAAAATACAACCAATTTCAGTTAAAGATATCAAACTTGATTTGTTGATAGATTCTTTAACGAAAAAAAACGAGAACTATGAAAACGTTTTTAAAAAATTATTCCGAATATCTAATATTACCCAAGTTCAGGATACCTACTCAATTCCATATCGTAAATTTATAGGTTCGATTATATATCTTCTTCATAATAAAACCATTCAAATTGAGGATCATTTTGGTTCATGTATATTGTTTAAAATGTACTAAGATTAAAAGGTAAAAAAAATCAGATAAATGCCTAAATATTTAAAAACATAAATCTTCATAAAATAG
>JAHLWJ010000404.1 GCA_019057975.1 Promethearchaeota archaeon
TAAACCTCCTCCTGAAGGTATGTATATCTAAAAAAATCTCAGTTTTGCTAAGAAGTAGTTAGATCTCGAACTTGTACTTCAACAGCAGAGATATCCTCTATTAGAATAATAGCATCGAAAAAAGATCGCTTACCTTTTTGTTCCAAAGCTACACAGTGCTTTCCTACAGTCATAATAATACCATAGTATTCTTTTCCAGATTTGAGTAAAATGTATGCTTCTTTAGTTCGTAATTTAATTAAAATATCTTTTATTGTATAATTCTCGTTCAATTCCATTTTAATTTTTGCTCCATGATTTAATTTACTGATCTAAAGTTTAACCAGAATAAATTTTTATTGAATTTATTTTTCGAGCTTTGAAATTCTTTCTTCAATATTGCTGATTTTTCTAATTATTTCATCAAATTTTTCATCCATAATAAGACGAAATCGCTCATATATGTCTGTAATACCTTTTTCTCGTTCTTTTTTGCCAAAAAGATCAATTTCACGCTTGAAATTTTCGATGTACTTATATAAGCTTACACAAAAATCATTGAAATTTTCTTTATCAAATTCCAATCCTAATTCACGAGATAGTTTTTTCTCCGCTAGATCAGGCCACTCGACGTCATAACCTTTTATCGGAATAACGGGAATAGAAAATTTATCTGCTAGCTGTAATTCATTAGCGCAATCCACAGAATCAAATACCGATTTTTTTGTTGCAATAAATAATAACAATTGACACTTTTGTACAGTCTCTAACATCCATTCATCAATATTTCCTGCAAGATCTGCCTCGCAAAAATAAACTTCTGAGATTTCTCTTTGTTTTTTCAGATATTCTACAAGTTCTCCAATATGATATGATTCAAAATCTATGACCGCATGAGATATGAAAACTTGGATCGTCGCTTTTTTCCTCAAATAGTCCAAAATTAACTCTGGAATCTTCTTTGAAACTGTCAAATCTTCTGGTGTAAAAGGATTATTTGATAAATCAAGCTCTGTTAGATCCTTTAGAGCCCATAATTGTGTTGGAATTTCAGTAAACTTATTATTACTTAGATTAAGATTTTTGATTAAAGTGAGATTCCTGAATGTATCAGGAAGCTCTGTAACTTGATTATTTGATAAGTTAACCACTTCTAGATTGACGCAGTTTCCGATAGAGCTTGGTAGAGATGATATTTTATTTCTAGTCAAATTTAAAAATTTGAGATCTCTAAAATCCCCGAAATTGTCGGGCAAGTTTTTTATGTACTGATTGACAATATTAAAACCTACTATTTTATTTTCTTCCACGTACACATAAAAATCCTCGGTTTCAGGTATAGTTGCATCTATTATTAATCTGGGAGATCGTCTGCTGCAAATTTGTGGTAGCAACTCGATGAGATGTTCTGGGATCTCTCGGTAATAAAACCAAAAAATAGGTGGAAGTCTTGGGATACTAACCTTCATTTCTCGAAGTTTTTTTATAATATCCATGTTGGCTCTATAATAATTTACATCCTTATCACCAAAGCCAAAATTTTGAAGGGATTTTAATTCAGTTAGAAACTCTGGTATTGAATCTAAATTATTGCCGTTCAAACTAATTGTTTTTAGATTATCAAGCTTTTTTAGAGAAGAGGGTAAGGATGTAAGATTATTATTACTAAGATCGAGCCACTCAAGGGCTTTCATTCCTTCAATAGTATTTGGTAAAGATGTTAATTGATTATTTTCTGCATGGAGTTCAATGATACTTTCAAGATAACCGATGCTTTCTGGTAAAATATTTAATTGATTGTTATCGAGAACTGCTTTTTTAAGATTTCGAAGTTCTCCAAAACTCTCAGGTAAAGTAGAGAGATTATTTACTTGTAAATCTAATCTTTCAAGGGCATGCAACTCTCCAAAGTTTGTTGGTAAAGCATTTAGATGATTGATTCGTAAGTCTAAAACTTTCAGATTTTTTAGTTTATAAAAACTCTCAGGTAAAAAAGTTAACTTATTCTTCCTTGCCTCTAAAAATTCTAGTTTTTCCAATACACCAAAACTTTCGGGAAAAGTTGTTAAGGGGTTGCCGCTTATTTCTGCTTTCTTAAGGTTTTGGAGCTTTCCGAAACTTTCTGGTAAAGAAGTTATTTGAGTATATTTTAATTCTAAATATTCTAGATTTCTTAATTCTCCAAAGCTTTCAGGCAATATTTTTAATTTGCTATTTAAAGCATATAGTTCATTAAGATTTTTAAGGTTCCCAAAACTTTCTGGTAATGTTTCTATTGCCGATTCTCGTATGTTCAATATTTTCAAATTATCAAGATCTCCAATAATTTCAGGAAGAGATGTCACTTGAAGATTTGCTAAATTAAGCTCTACAATCCTTTCACCTTCAAATTTCACTCGATTTTCTCCTAAATTACCAATAATTTCATTAAGTTGTTTCAATATTTCTCGATTATTTGGCATGCTTTAATTCCTCTTAATAAATACGCTTTATTTTCAAAATTGTATTCATTTAATAGAGATTAAATATATTAAAATTTGATTCTTTTTATAATGGTGTTATTTGACATTACTTAATTCCTAGACAAATTTTTTATACAATCCATCGGAAAATATTTGAAATTTTTGCCTTCTTAAATTTATAGAGAAGTGGATGTTAATATATAAATAATATAATGGGAAGTTTGGAAATGTCTAATATTAAATGTAAATTAGCTGTTAGATTATTTAAAAAAAAGATGAAGTATCGGAAATATAGATTATGCGGGGGCTTTACGTTTTTTAAGAAATATGTAAGCAGCCCCTATTATGGCTATTCCTCCAACTACGGACACAACTACGATAATTATGATGACACCTGGCTCTAATCCACCAGCCGAAATGCCTTTGATTACTGTAACTTCTTCAGACGCTTCATTTCCTATAATATCTCTCGCATAAAACGTAATAGTAACACTTCCTTCTGGTAAAGCATCCCACGCAGCTTGATTAATCGTTCCATTTTCTGTAAATGTATAATTATGTAATCCTCCATCAATCGTATACCACATCTCGTATATATACACATCAATGATTTCTACGTTGAAAGAGGGAGCAGTACTACCAAATTTTCCTCCTTCTATAGGTGAATTAATAGTTATCCTTGGTGCGCCATCTTCCGCTATAGGTAAATAATCCGTACTTCCTGCTGCACCACTAATGTATGTATATGGATTATCTACTATTCCATCTACGGGGGTTACATCTGGGCTTGTGTGATTATCCCAATAATTCCCAATAATAGTGCTGTTCCAATTGTTATCAGTTCCATCATCAAACGCATGCTTGACATTCTTTAAAAAGAAATTTTCATAGATTGAGTTATTATCACCATTATCAATATATACTCCGATAGTATTATTATACAATATATTTTTAGTAAGAGTATTATTATTAGAAAAATCAAATATTCCTATTCCATCTAATCCATTGTAGCTTGCTACATTGTTCGAAATCGTGTTATTACTAGAATAATCATAAATCTCTATTCCTATCTCTCCATTGTAGTTTGCGGTGTTGTCTATGATGGTATTATTCTGGCAGTACCAATGTAAAGATATCCCATAATCTCTAGTACTATTTACGAAGTTGTTCGAAATCGTGTTATAACCACAATAATCAAACATGTATATCCCGTTATACTTGCTATTGTTCGCGGTGTTTCCTATGATAATATTATTATTACTATCTTGTAAACTTATTCCATCATCATTGTCATATAAGATGTTTTCAGAGACATTGTTAAAATTGCTAGTCTCTAATAAAATTCCTTCTTGAGGATGATCATAAATTGTATTATTTACTATTTTTACGGTATTACTGTGATTTAAATGAATTCCTTTACCTAGATGGTAAATGATATTATTCACTATTTGGCCATTGGTAGTATTACCTAAATAAACCCCTGTCATAAATACTGTATTAGTTTGTGTAGTATCCCAGGTTAATGTACAATTTCTAATTATAAAATAAGAAGAAATTGAATTTTCAATGTGGATCCCATCCATTCTTCTGTACATTTTTAAAATATGATCTTCAATTAAATACGGATCTAATAGCGTTCCTGAACCAGAACACCATGGTTGAGTTTTTGCCCAAGCCCAATTATTTGGGCTTCCTGGAAGATCATTAATTGTTATATTAGTATATGATCCAGAAAACTTAAGGCTGTTCTTCGATTTTTCAAACTCGAAATTTCTATCATCATATATATAATTCTGATTATTCAGATTTTTAGCACTTAGGAATACCGTTGCCCATAAAAATGCTAATAGGATAAAAATGCCTTTTTTTCTTTTTTTATTGATTAACATAAAATTCACATTGATTTATTAATTACAATTGCAGATTATATAAAATTATTTAAACTTACTTGATATTT
>JAHLWJ010000405.1 GCA_019057975.1 Promethearchaeota archaeon
ATTAAAAATTTGAATCAAGAATACAAAAATAAAACTGAAATGAAAATATTGTGAGATAAAGTTAGAGAAGGATTACAGATTTTATATGATTATTTATTAATCAATTATCCAAAATAAAAAGTCGAGAAACTTATTCAGGGCATTTCGAATCCTACTCGATACAGTTGGATCGTGGAGGAAATAAAAGACTGTCTAAAAAAATTGAAAACACACACAAATCTAAATTTACCTTCTAATTTTCTGTTATTTTTATTTGAATTTTTTTTTCATCCTCATCATTTTAGGAACACCACCTGATTCTGAGAATCTCTTCGGCATCGTTATCCTATGTAATAAATAGTTTAAAGTGAATAATACTAAAATCCAGACAATTAAGATAACTAGACTTAGTTCGATTGGAATTAGATTGCTTTTATCAATATTATTTCTTAAAAGTTCAGTTAAAAATATAAGTGGTGATAAAAAATAGATGAAAGTTACGATAAGAGGGACTTTACTAAGAGGAATGAAAATTCCACTAATAAACAAAATAGGGAATTTTACTAAATTCACAGTGACCATTACATCGGACGTCATATCAGTGGGATTTGCTGATATTAAAAGCCCTAAGAGAGAGCCAAGTATTGCCATTAATGAAATTCTAATGAAGATCAGTATCATCGGCAGAGTAGAAGTTATCAATATGGGGAAGAGAATTAGAAAAATTGTCGTAATAATTGAGGTAACTATGACGGAATATAATGTGGATGCGATAAGGATGCAGAAAAGTATTTCATTTAAAGAAAGTGGAGCACTTAGTAGTCGTTCCAAGGATTTTTCACGTGTTTCTATGGGTAGTATTACAAGACTAACTGCTGTTGAGGTAAAAAACGATGTCATTGCGATGATACCAATATATATTTGATTTAGAACCAGATCTCTTCCAAGAATCCAAGATAGCACCATAAAAAAGGGAAACATTAATCCAAAGATTAAGACAGGTCCCTTTTTCACCTAGAGTGTTAGATTCTTTTTTGATAACATCCAAATGTTTCTTATACTGTTATATTTCATATTGCATCCCTCTTATTAGATTTTGAATCTTTTTCTATTAAATGAATAAATACATCTTCTAAGGCGGTTTCCTTATTTTACGTTGTACGTTAAAATATTTGGATGCTGAACAACCTAATCAATAACCAGCTTTATATTTTTAGCCTTTCTTACAAAAAGCCATATTGTAGATTTATCGACTAAAGATTAGAAGTCATATTATAAATAATAATAAAAAAAAAGTAAATTTAGCTTATTTTTTATATGTTGATAATACTATCATTTGCTAAAACGATATCAATAAGTTCTCCATAATCCTTCAATTCTACATTATCGAAGACAACTTTATTTAATCCACGAATATTGACATCATCTTTACATGCAATTACTTTTATCCCTTGATTTAGCGCGTCTGATGTTTCTTTCACGGTTTTATTAGCTAAATAAACTGCATTTTGTAGTAAACATATGGTTTTATCATCTTCTTTATTCTCTAAAACAAGCTCCAATCCTGTTTTATCTTGACTAGTTATAAAATAAACTATTTTTTTCCCCATTTTTTTTCCCTCTTAAAATGTAATTGCTAAATCACAATCTGCGAGTATTTTTAGAACCTCATCGTGTTCTTTTACACTCACATCTTCAATCAAATCGTCTGTAGAGAGAGCTCGGTCATCAAGAGATTTTTTATCGATAATTATATCTAAGTCAATACTTTTTAGAAAATCCATATGTGGTTGATACATAGTTTTATCAACGTCTTTTATAAAAGCAAATACCGCATCATTAATTACTAACGTTATTGGCTCAAAATCACCACTAACAGCGACAGACATTCTTAACCCTTCAACAGGATATAAAGTTCCATGAGGTGGTTGCTTTAAAATTATAATTACATTTTTTTCTTCCGACATTTATTTTTCACCTTTTAAGAAACCACAATTAATTTATCAGTAAGCTCAATTATCTTAGCTAAGTCAGGGGTTCCCGCTCGTTTAATATCCGCATCACCACATTCTTTTCTATCTAAGCAATTCTTCATGGTACCTCTTACAAGTAAGCATAAATTACACAACCTTACTACGGCGCCTTTATCGAGGATTTCTCTAAAGCCCTCTTCGATATTATAAATGCCTTCTATTTTTTTCTGATTACGCAAAACTGCATTCACCGCATCCATATAGCAAAAAATCCGAACATCATGACCTTTATCTAAAGCAGCATTAGCTAGTTTACACACAGTTTCAGCTGCTTGAGTTTGATATGGCCCAGAAAAAAATAAGATACCTAATTTTGCCATCTGATTTCATCTCTTATATTATTTCCGCATAAAAAGTAAATAAGCCATCAACCAACAACCTAGGATAATGAATGCACCAGATAATAGGCTTCCGAGAGAAAGCTGTGGAAAACCGCTTAAAATGTTACCTATATTGCATCCCATAGCTATGATTGCTCCAATTCCCATCGCTAATCCACCAATAAATTGAATCAAGATAGTTTTTGCCTGTTTAGGGGTTCTCAACTTGAATTCTTTTGCAATAATCGCACTAATAAAAGCACCAATAACAATCCCTATTACTAACCATGTTTCCCAACCTAATGCTGAATTAACTCCTGTATTCCAGAATTTATTCCAGCCGACCCAACCACCTGTAATCCCTAAAGGATAATTTCGACCAGCTGCCGCTGAAGTCACATAAGCAAACAATGCTATTATTCCTATTGCAACTGCAGTTACAGCCCAATGCCATCCTTGTTTGAAAGTTTTTTGCCCAAAATTGGAAAAATCAAGCATGGGTTTATTTTCTCTTTTTTTTGCTCGTAATTCACGCCATATCCAAAAATAAGCAATTAAAGCAATTCCTGCTATACCAATGATTAACATAAATATTGGTGTGAGATCTCCAAAAAGTGTAAGTGCAGTGTTATCTGAGTAGGTAATTTTTGTACTATCTTGTAATTCTTTAGCTATGGGGTTAAGTGCTCCAACTTTCGTAAAATAAGCACCACCTGCAAACCCTAATAAAGCAACTAGTGAACCCATCATACCTTCTCCTACTCGATATGTAGTTCCACTTGCGCATCCAGCGGCTAAGACCATTCCGACTCCGAAAATTAACCCTCCGATAATGTTAGCACCCCATGCAAAATGCTTAGGATTTAAGGTAATTATGTCGGCAAATGACATTATTGCAAAACCTAACATTGACACAAGTATTGCTAGTGCTACTGATTTTGCTAATTTGTACTCTTTTAATAATATAATATCTCTAAAAGCAGAATTCATGCAAAACCTTCCTCGCTGTAATACAAATCCAAAAATAATTCCTAAAATTAATCCAGGAATTAACGCATACTCTATATCTATTGTCATTTTTTCTTTTCACCTATTTTATTTTAACTAATATTTTCCATTCAGAAGCTCCAACTTTGTCAATTGAAAGAACTTCATTTCCCATTGATTTCAATGTTTCAGGAATTCTTTCTGCTGAAAGAGGATAATCTATCAAGATTTCTAGAATTTCTCCTGAATTCATTTTTTTGGC
Source organism: Promethearchaeota archaeon (assembly GCA_019057975.1). The sequence goes on from JAHLWJ010000405.1 coordinate 3,582, forward strand.
CTTCCTCTTGCTTTTTACATCCGGATAGGGACAAACTTCCCCTCTACAATCTAATGTGTCTTTAACATCAACCATTTTTTTCACTTTTCTGTCAATTTTTAATTACATATTGTAAGTAGATGTAAATTACAATATTAAGAAATTTATAAAGATTTCTTAATATTGGTTATGGTATTAAAAGTAGCATATTTAAGGAATATTATTTTCTTTTTAAATATTTACATTCCTTAATATATGTATATTAAAATACTTACAAACTGAAACATAAATATAATTATTAAAATTATAAACAAAAGAGTTCATTAATAAATAATGTTACAATTTGTAACTTATAGAAACTGAAATTCATAGAGAAATATGGATAATATCAAACGATTCAAAAAAGTTATAAAACTAGATAAAATTAACCTTAAGATTTTCAAATCTTTATCTGAAGATGGTAAGATCAATTATTCTAGGATTGGAAAAGAGTTTGGTGTGTCTCACGTTTCCATAAAAAACCGATATGAAAAACTTATAAAAAGAAATATTATTAAGCCAAGCCTTTTAGTTAATTTCTCAAAGTTTGATTTCAAATTAGCAATTTTATTATTAGAATTAGAAACTGAGAGTCTTGAGAAAATAAACGATATCTATTCTAAATGTCCCAGAGTTTTATTCTCTTTTCATTTATTGGGTGCATATAATCATCTTTTAGTATTCTTTGCTGAAAGTATAGAAGTTATAGAAACAATTTTTAATTCCTGTATGCTATATAATTTGAAGGGTGTGAGAAAGTCGAATATCCTAATATTTGGAAGTTTAAAGGAGGATCT
>JAHLWJ010000075.1 GCA_019057975.1 Promethearchaeota archaeon
AAAAAAATTGTCACTACAAAAGAATAAACTAATAGAAAATTTAATATCGATAATATTATGTGCTGGTGAAGGGACTCGGATTAGTGATTTTATTCGTAATATACCAAAACCATTAATTAAAATATATGATAAACCAATTCTATCTCATTTAATTTCTGATTTAATTAAACTAAATATAACATCAATTGTTATTATAACTGGACATCTAAGAGAGGAGGTAGAAAAATACATCTCTTCCCTCACGAAAAAAGATGAATCTCTTCAAAATAAAATATTACTAGTTAACTCAGGTAATAATTATAAAATGGGACCATTATATTCTTTTCTTTCTATAACTAACAAAAAATCTATTCTAAGAAAAGGTAAATTCTATTTGGTTTTTCCTGGTGATACTTACTATGAATCAATTTTATTGAAAGAAATTTTTCAAATTATCTCTTACAGCCTCACTATTCCTAATAATAAATCGATGATTTTTTATCAGAAAACGAAAGCAATTAATCTAAAAACAAAATTAAATTCTAAAAAATTAGTTTCAATTGCTAAAATTGAAGAATTAGGATCAAAAGAAATAGTGGTTAAAGAAATACAGCAAAGAAAACTAAGTGAAATTGATAATAGTGAAGAGATTAATCAAATTATACCCTTATTTGTTTTTAACTATAGAATTATTAATAAAATTATAGAGACCGAAAGGAAAATTTCAGCAACCACAATTAGAGAAATACTTAACCATATAATTAAGCATAAAAATATACTTTATGCAGTTCCCATTGATCCCAAATACAGATATATTGATATCGATACAAAATCAGATATATTGAACTTAGAATAAAAAAAAAAAGGAAAAGGACAATAGGTGCTCCGATTATTCTTTGAATCAAAGGAATGTCCAGAATCACTATCCTATGAAGCAATTATGTAATCAAAGCTCCTATTTATAAAAATTTCTCATTTAAAACCATATTTCTCATTGTTTAAATGTCTTGTGAATAAGAACTTAATACGAATTAAGCAAAACTCAATCCTCAGAGTAATAATGTCTCATTGACAAAGCATGTACATCTTCAATGAAGGGTTTAATGAAGAACTTATGATTTTACTCCAATATACTAATTTTCAATAATGGTTGACAGAAGTTATGTGAAAATCAACGTTTCTGTATTTCCTATTATCCTCTTCAACTCAATATATGATAAAAGAAGTATTTAAATCTTGTTATTAAGTAAATTAATAATTTTTTAGATTTCATTGATGAAAAAATTAATGTATCACTTTAAAATAATATAAATATCTGTAATTACATTATTTATAAAGTATGAATAGTGATACTGGTATAGTACTAATAAAAATGGAGATATTTGGGATTGGCACATTAGAAGGACAAATTATAAGACACCTTGCTCCATTTTCTGCAGATGCGATAATTGAAAAACTACCAATTAATCTGAGAGGTAGATTTAGTTTTGGTTCTAAGAATTATTGGACACTCCCAGGGTTAGGAATTTTTAAAGGTTCAAATCCTAAATCAGTAAAGGAAGTAAAGAAAGGAGATATTATCTATAATCCCAAGACTGATGAGTTAGTAATCCTTATAGAAGAAATGCAAATGCCAAATAAAGTAAATAAAGTGGGTAAAGTGAATTCAAATCTTGAATTATTATTAGAAGCAAGTAATGGATTGAACATGAAAATATCTAAAAAATCTTAGAAATATGGCAGTTCCGAAGAAGCTAACAATTGTATTCACTAGTTTCTATTTAATTATCATTATTTATGTCCTCCTATTTCTATTTTTTCCAGAAATCCAGAATGCAATAATTCAGTTAAGAGGGAATCTAACAGTTGTAACTAAGGGGTCCAATTATTATTGGGCTCTACTTATTTCTTTGGGGATATGCTTTTTAGGCTCTGCATCGATAGGTTTTCCCATACCTTTTCCTTTTGTTATATTTTCACTTTCAAATTCAATACTGGATAGATATATTACTAGTGGACTAACTCTCACCCAAACTTTGGTATCTGGAGGTTTTTGGTTTGAAATTATAGGTATTACCCTTGTTGGTGGTTTAGGGAGTGCCTTAGGGGAATTAACTGGTTATGCTGTGGGGTATGGTACAAAAAAAATTGCAGAAGAGCGACGCTCCGAATTGTTAAATAATGTAGACGGATTTGGAAAATTAGTTTTAGAAAATCAGAAACGTACTCCACTGTATATCTTTCTTTTTGCTTTAACTCCACTCCCTGATGATATTCTATTCATACCCTTAGGAATGATGAAATACCCTTTCTGGAAATGTATTGTTCCCGGGTGGCTAGGAAAGAACTTTACTATCTTATTTTATTGTTGTTGGCCAATATTTATAGCACTTGGATTTACAGCTCAAGGAATTCAATCCAATAGTAAATCTAGTATTATTACAGAAGCAATCTTGCTTTTTTTGACGATTACAGTGATGTTTTTTATCATGGCTCTTGATTGGACAAAGCTTTTTGAGAAAAGAAAACAAAAAAAGGAATCAAGTAGTGAGAATAGTTAGATCATTCCAATTACTAATTTAATGTTCATTATTTAAACAATTCTTGCAAACAAATACGGTTTTTCTCTTCTCTTTAGAATTTTCATCAAAATAAACACGTTTATAAATGAAATTATTACAGAGAGCGCAAACTTCAGATGTGCGAGTTTCGTCTAATAATGGACCTAAATTCTTAAAATTAGATTTCATATATCATGCAATAGATTTCGTTTGAAGCGTAATTTCAATTTTCGATATAATATCTTTTTTATTTCCATTAAATTTAGTATTTCTGTTATTGTATCTATTATCATATCTACGGTTCCTGTTGTCAAAAAAGGGACGACTTCCTAAAGAAACATTTCCAATTTCTAATCGGGGGTACATACGATTTTTTAATATTTCAGCAACTTCAACTGCTGTACTTATTTCTTCACCCTCCCCCTTAATTAGTAATGATTTTTTACCACCAGAAAATGCAAATATTGCGTCCTTAATCGATTTTTCTTTATCACTTCTGTTTCTGATTATAATAGTAGTCTCATAAACCATGAAAGAACCTCTCTCGAGAAAAAAATATAAATTTCATTAAAAAGAAGCTTTACTTAATCTTATTTATATCTTATCTATATTAAATTTTTTCTAACATTCTTAATTTGATAATATTTACGCATATTATTAAAGTTTAACAAAACTATAAACAATTTTTTGTATTAAAAATTCTCTAAGTTTAATTCTGCCCTAACATTTAGGTCGTCTAAAATTCTGTAATATTCAGAACTTCTCTCTTCAAAATGTTCTATAATTTTTCTTTCATAAGTATCTAAATAATTAAAGAATTGGCTTATAACTTCTATTCTCTTAGAAAATTCATCCATTAATTTATCATACCATTCGTTTGGTTTCTTTAACATATTTTGAATTTTTTTTGACAATTTCTGTTTTCTGATTTCAAATTTTTCTGTTTCATTTTTTTCCACTAATTTATCCAATTCGTCATAAGCTTCCGAGATGGTTTTCTCAATTTTTTCTCTAAATTTTGGGATTCTATATGTTTTTTTAAAAAAATCTGGATCCCACTCATACAAATAACGCTCATCCTCTTCAGCTTCCTCTTCATTATCGGTTACTTTAATATCTTCTTTTGGGACTAAAATCAATCCATAATTCCTCTGAAGTTGAGCAAGCATTTTTTTGCGCAACACTTCATCGATAGATTTTATTTCTTTCAAAACATTGCTAATATTTCGATTGACCTTTTTGATAGCCTTATCAGCCTTTTGAGCCATTATTTTTTGATCTTCTTCATAATTTAACTCTATCAAATCATAAGTAGATGACATGCCCAAGTCAGGATCTTTTAACCGTAAACCAGCTATACCAAGAAAATAATCTTTAGAATCTCTTTTAGAATGATCAAAAATTAATCCTACAGCAAAGGGGTTTGGTATTTGGTAGCCTAACTGAGTCATACAATCGATAGGACTATAGAAAAAACCAAAATTCGGATGAGTGTGAAACCAGCCGATTATGAAATCATTTTTATCATCTTGAACTGATCTTTCAAATATAGACGCATCAATTTGAGCCATATCAACGTATTGTTTATTTTCATAAGTAACTCCTGCTCGATCACCTACAACCATGGGTATGGCATCTTTTACGATAACTTTAGCATTATTTTCTATAGTTCCTATTAAGATTCCATATACTTCACGCCATTTCTTTTCGCTTATATCGTTATTGGCATATCTAATAGCATAACCAACAATTCTTTTATAAGCGTTTATTGTTAATAAAACCGGTGAATTAAATGGGGTAATCTTCTTTTTTTTTTTCATAACCAAGGAAATTATTGTCCGTTATGTTAGATTTTAAAAATTTTATTTCTTTTCTTATATAGAATCTAAACAAATTCTAGATATTTAAATTATTTTAGTAAGAATTGTTGCAAAAATGAAAATCTGTACGATAGTGGGTTTGCCTGGTTCTGGTAAAACAACTGCCATAGAAGCAATAAGAGGTTTAGGACTTGTTGTAACAATGGGTGATGTTGTTCGAAATGAAGCTAAAAAGAGAAATTTAGAACCTTCTGGAAACATTATTGGTAAAATCGCTAAAGAACTACGCGAAAAAGAGGGTTCAGGAATAATAGCTAAAAAATGTGTAGAATTAATTAAAAATAAAAATGAAGAAGTAATTATTGTAGATGGGGTTAGATCTATCTCAGAAGTCAACGTTTTTAGAAAGTTTTGGAAATTTCCAATTATTGCTGTTGTAGTTAAGGAAGAAGAAAGATTTAAACGGCTTTTTGAAAGAGGTCGAAGTGATGATCCAAAAAATATTGATGATCTAAAGGAGAGAGATAGAAGAGAAATTCAATTTGGACTTAAAGAAGTAATAAAAATCGCTGATTATAAGATTCGAAATGATTCGACGATACAGGATTTAAAAAAAAAAACTAGAAAACTAGTACTTGGAATAATTAAATCTTACTAAGTGAAGGGTTTATCTTTTATTTTAAATAATCAGCAATTGTTTTTGCTAATGAAACTTTACTTACTTCATTATCAATTGCATCAGTACCAATTATTTCATCTGCTCCTGCTTTTAATATTCGAAATTTAGCTTGATCTAATAATAATGCATGAGTAGCTACCGCGAATATTTTATTGGCTCCGCTTTTTCTCGCTAATTTTATCGCTGAAACCATTGTTCCACCTGTAGCAATTATATCGTCTGCAATAACAACATCTTTATCTTTCAAACTCAGTGTTCCCGTCATTTTGATTTCACCTGTCTTAACATCTCGTTCTTTTTCAAAAACATCTACAGGAACATTTTCTCCGAAATGCTTGGCAAAAGCTTTTGACCTTTCTATTGCTCCCTCATCTGGTGCTACTACAACAATGTCATTTGCCTCTTTGGATGATATATAATCAGCTAAGAGTTTCATTGGATCAATATTAATTGCTTTACAAGAACACTCATCCATAACTTCTGGGGCATGGATATCAACAGAATAAAATTCATCTATTCCCATTGAATTAATTATACGGAATATTACATCAGCAAATTGACTTTCTCCCGGTCTAAAAGTCTTATCTTGACGAGCATACGCAAGATAGGGGGCAACAACAATAATTCTTGCGGCACCCATTCTTTTCACAGAATCAATCATCATAAAAAGCTCCATTAGCCGACTATTCTGATTACCACTAGAACTAGGTCCTGTAGATTGAATTATTATAACTTCTTTATCAGCGATTAGAGTTTCATCTTCAATATTAATTCTTAAATAATTTTCACCATCTGGAAACCTCTTAACTTCAGTATTTATAGCTTCAATCTCTAATTCCTGAGCTATCTTTACTCCAAGTATTTGGGAAGCTGGACCTACTATAAGTATTTTTTCCACCATTTTTTTTTACCATTATATACTAATAAATATGAATATTTCTTTTTTTCCTTCTTTACAATTTCTTTAAAAATTCAAGTGAATAATTGAAAATTTCTTCTCTATGTCCTGAAAATGTATGCCCTCCGGTATCAAACTCAATAACATTTTCATTATTTAATTCAAGATGTTGTTTAATGTGATGCAAGTTTTCAAAAGGAACTGTATCATCATCTTTACAATGTGCAATCAAAATTCTCTCGCTGTTTAGTAGATCCTTTTTTAAGAAAGATTTAGGACTAATTTTTCTAATGATTTCTTCCCCTTCATGTTCTTCAACTGCCGGATATCTTCCTCGAATCGTTCGATAATCATACCTAGTACTAAGTGCAATTAATAATTTTGCTCTTTCATCTATAAATCCATGAGATAAGATAATTGCCCCCCCTAAACTCCTCCCAAACAAAGCAACTTTTTTGTCTAAAAGTCTATTAGCTTGATTTTTAATAATCCACTCAAGAACAATATGAATATCTGAAAATATTTGGGGCATCATTTCATACCATCTAGCCCCTGTCTCTTTTTTTGTTTCTCCATGACCCCGATAATCATAGGAAAGAACATAATATCCTGCGTTAGCAAATCTTTCAGAAAAATATTTTACAAGATAACTTTCTCTGTGATTCATAAATCCCGCAAGGTTGACTATCCACGGGGCCTTAGGGGCTGTATTTAAAGTAAAATATATAGAAGCTTTGAGATTTATTTTGTCTGTTTTAATATAAACATCAATATCTTCTGTAATTAATTCTGTCATTATTAATTTAAATTAAATTTCTTGTTTATATTTTTCAATTGCAGTTTTAAGAGTATTAATTGCTAAATCCGCACAATGTTTCTCATCCTTAGGTAAACCCATTAGTGCCTTATCTAAATCTTCAACTTTTAAATTCTCAGCAAATTCTATTGAACGACCTTTAATTAAGATTGTAGTTTGACTTCCAGTAGCAATCATTACACCACATCCATCAGTAATATAATTTGCTTTGACGATTAAATTATTCTCTATCATCAAATATAATCCTAAGAAATAACCTTTTGGACCTCCCCTTCGTTCTTCTATAACGGTTATCTTTTCCTTTAGAGGTTTTCCCCAATTTTGAGGATTATAACATAGGGTTACTATTCTTTCATTATGATCCTTAATTTCCTTTTTAATTATTTTCTTTTGAAGGTTTTTTACAAATTTTTCAAAGTTTTCAGACATATTAATTCCATCAATTATATTATTCAGCATCATGCTTTAATACGTGTGAATCCAATCCCGCTAGATCTTCTGCTGTTTTTTGATACCTTTTTAAAATTTCAATTATTTTTTTGTTTAACTGATTATGTTCAGCAAGGCAAGTTGATTTATTTAGAAATTCTTCACCACGACGAATAGTAGCGGTGTTTTCTGTCACTTTAATAAGCTCTGTTGCTATTATTCCATTGATGTAAATTAAATCTGCCATCATATTTTTAATATATAACAAAATTGCAATTTGTTCAGACATGAATTAGAAAAGGTTGCTTAAAATAAAAAATTAAATTATTAATTAAATTATAAATTCATTGTATCTTTTAAAATTAGATTTGATTAATTAAAGTTAGGTGGTAAACCCTTAGATTACAAAGATTTTCATGATGGATTTTGAAATAGAAGAAAACCCTAAAAAGTATATTAAAAAAGAGAAAAGACCTTTGCCAAGAGAATAACTATAAAATATCTAAAAAATTATTACTACTTTTTTGTTAATTTCTCTATAGCAGATTCAATCATTTTGAGTTTTGTTGAGTATTTTTCCATTAATTCCGCAAATTTTTCGATATCTATCTCATTATTCTCTTTTAACAGCTTCAACTCATTTATGGTTCGAACAACACCAGCTTTTTGATCAATTAATTTTTCTTTCTTGCTATAAGGTATTTTTTCTTCCAACTTCTTCCTTTGATAAGCTTTAAATCTCTTAATATTTAAATCCTTAGGTACAAATTTAGTTAAATATATTATATTCTTAGGTACAAATGGAGCTAGGTTTTCAGGAATAATAATTATCGGTTCTGGATCTTGTATTTTTTTTATATCTTCATAATCTAACGGATTAACATCGTTTTGGTTAAGATTGTCATTAACAATAGATAAATTCAACTCAATACTTTCTTTCTCCTCTATTGAGAGTGAAATAGTCTTAATCATATCTTCCCAAATATCTTTTGCTTTACTATAATACCATAAAGCTTTTTGTTCGAGCCTTTTAACTTTTTCTTTATTGATATTTGTTATTGACGATTCTAAAGAAGCTCGAGCTTTAAGATGACAAGCTTTTCCCATATCGTAATGAAATTGGGCTCGTATTTGTTGCTTCTTTTTCTCCTTATGCTGTTTTAAATAAAACAATCTTTTTGATAGTAAACTAAGTCCTGCGTATAATTTTGAAGCAAAATAAATATTGTTATTAGTTTCCTCACGTAATGCAGCAATACTTTGAGCGAGAATCCTTGATTCTTCTGAATTTAGCTCTAAATTTTCAGAATCAAGTGTAAATCCTATATCCTTTTGGTTAATAACAGCAGCACTAAAATATGCAGCAGTTTTATACATTTTACTGCACTCTGTCATTGCTATTACTGCATTTTCCCATACTCCATCTTCTTCATATTTCTCAGAAAGCTGAGAATAAGCCCTTGCCATAACCCAAAGAACACGAGCACACTCAAACATAATATCTTGAATCTCTATTTCTTTGTTAACTAAAGGATCTTGGAATGTACTAGTAATATCCAAATCTTTTAAAATTTCTTGATGATTTTTGTTTTGATAATTTTTATTCAAGACTTTCGTGTATTCTAAAACAAGATTTAAATCATCGAGATTGAAATATTCATCTTCTTTTACTAAAGCTTCTTCAATTTTTTTAATCTTGAAGTGTAAGTATCGAATTCTTTGCATGACTTCTTCGTTAAAAAACATCAGGATCAGCATTTTTTATTAGAGTTAAGTTAAATAAGAATATTCAAAGTTTCCTTTAAAACCTTTTGAATGCCACTAACTATTCACTTAGTATTCACTATTGGGTCTGAAAAACTTCTCTAAGTATAGAGTTTTATAATTTCTTCAATATATTTAATATCATCTTGAACAGTTTTATTATATGGAGATTCATCATATTCTTCAAGCTCTCCTTGGTATTCTACGAAGTATTCAAGAACATTATCATCAGAACGTAGATGGAAAGTAATCTCTATATCCGCATTTAATTTATAATAAAATCCAGCCTCCCCATAATCAAAGAATATATTAAAGATAGTTTTTATTAGATTACTAAATCTTAGAAGATCAATTGATTTTATACCTTTTACTTATCTTTCTACTGATGAAAAAACGAATTTTTATTTTTGAATTTGTCACAGGTGGAGGTTTTAATAGAGTTAATATACCAATTTCACTTTTTTGCGAAGGTTTTGGAATGTTGAGATCTATCATTAAAGACTTTAAATCTATAGGATTTGAAATCTTTTCATTATTAGATCATCGAATTCATCACCTATCAGCAATATTGGCAATTGATAATTTTATAATAATTAAGAGAAAAGAAAATTATCTAAAACAATTCAAAATCCTTGTTGAAGAATGTGAATATGCTTTCATTATTGCTCCAGAGTCCACAAATATTCTCTACAAATTAACTAATATTGTTAAAAATTATAAGAAAATACTTCTAAGTATTAATTTAGAAGGGATAAAAATAGGCACATCTAAGATAAACACAAATAAATTTTTTCGAAAGAATAAAATTACAACTCCAAAAACTTATTTAATACCTTTAAAGAAGAATACTTTGGATGTTGAATTTATAATTCGGAAATTCTATGAATTAAAAAAACCAATCGTAATTAAACCTGAAGATGGCGTTGGTGCTGAATCAATTTACTTTTTTGAGACAAAAAATCAGATTGAGAATTTTTTTCAAGATTTCAAATACAAAATTGAATCAAGAAGAAATTATGTTCTTCAAGAATTCATTGAGGGTACAGATTTAAGCATCTCCTTAATAAATACAGCTACTTCCTTGAATTTACAAACTAAAAATCCTTATATTTTAAGTATAAATTCTCAAAATATTAACATTAAAAATCCGAATTACACATCTGAATATTTTGGGGGAAACACACCTATAGAAAATCATCAAAAAATTTCTATTGAATTGACTAAAATTTTAAAAAAAATTGATTTTTCACAGTTTTCTGGATATTTTGGAATTGATTTAATAAAAAGCGAGGATTCGAGATTTTATTTTATTGAAATTAATCCTAGATTAACAACCTCATATATAGGTTTAAGAAATGCAATTAATCAAAATCCAGCTAAATTGATTTTAGATTCAAAATTAGACGGTTTAAAGCCAAAGGGTGTAAAATTACAGTATTTTTCTCTCTTTACAAGGATTGAATTAGTATATTTTAAGTCAAAACTCAATAAAAAATTTAAAGAAGAGTTAGCCCATAAGTTGGTAAACCTTATACCTGAATTAGTAACCCCACCTATTTCATTGAGTAAATCTAATCAATTTACATGTTTTATCGCGACTAAAACAGAAGATTTAAACTCGTCTAAAAAAAGAATGCAGGAAATACAACAACTATTAGAAAAATTTAATTTTAAAATTATTAAATGATCGTTAGCAATATTATTGTAAATCCACTATAATGTAATAATAAGGAAAATATTAAACAATTCTCAATTTTTATTCCCTTCTTTACGCTCAAACTATATGAAAGTAACCATAAAGACCAAACTTGAAAAATAATCATTAGAATTTTATCAATAAAATTGAATATATTTATGGTAATGAGTGATGCATATTCAAAAATAAAGTGTAATATGAGATATATAATCATAGGAAACTGAATTAACGCAAATGATATAAGAAAATTTAGAATATTCTCGTTTTTCTTATAGAATATACGAGATATGGATTCCACTATTATAAAAAAAGCAAAGAAGTTTAAAATAAAACTGAGATTAATTAAGATTTGATTCAATAAAAGTAAATTTTCTTGATTGGTATCAATAAAAAACAATAAAAAAGAGTTAAAACCATTTAAATAACTAAAAATCGTGCCAAGAATGATTATTATAACAGATATTAAAATTGTGTAAATTCTGTCTTTTTTATTAAATGATATGAATCTTTTAGATGTTAACACCATTAGTTTTTTTAGAATTGGGGATTTGAATACTCTTTTAGGAAATTTAATTATTTCAATATTGTCTTTTAAAGAATTATAAGCATAAACTCCTAATTCTTTTAAATAATATTTCTTATCTTCTTTTTGTTCAATCAATTCAGATAAGGTTTCTAGATGGTGATATATCGTGCCAGTGCTTACACCTAACTCTTTTTTAAGATAAGTAAAGGAGGTATAATCGTTATCACCCATGATTTTAATTATTTTTCTACGTATATCATGACCCAAAGCATAATAAAAGCTCGATTCCAAGTCTATATCTTTATTATTATTGGAATTTTCATTATTTTTCTCACTGATAGCTAATTAACCTCCTGATTGGTTTTCTGCTGTGGTTAAAATGTTAATTACGTTAATAATAATTAAAAGAAAGCCAAATACCCCTAAGTAGAATCCAAGACCTGCATTGGAGATAAATTCTATTTCTTGGGAAATATGGTCAATAAAAAAGAGTAGTTGAAACCCTAATCCTACAAAAGATAAAATAATGGATTTAATTCTAAATTCGACTTTATATATAACTAAAACATTTGCTATTAGGCATACAATTCCACTTATTAATGGAAAGAGGAATAAAAATGAATATTCAATTTGTAAATCTGTATATAAAACATATAATTCAATTAAATTATAGTCTGAAAACCAGGAAAAAAATTCAGATAATATTAGGAGAATAGGCCCACTCAATCCAAGTAATAAAACAAGGAATATCTTTTTAAGCTCCATTAATTATCATTTTTAACTTATCTATAATATTTAAAAAAATATAAAAATTCAAAAAGAATAATATTAAAATAAATTTCAAAAATATTAATTTATCTTGGAGATCTCATAATAAATTAAAATAATTACTTAAATTATAATGTCTTCACAAACAGAAACAGATATAGTAACTGAATCAACTCCACTTTTTAATTATCTGAAGCAAGAAATTCCCCCTGAAGATTTAAAAGATTATACTTCCCCTAGGCGTATTCAATCTATATATTTAGTAAGAGGATTCGCAATCATTTTTATAATGCTTGTCCATACTGCTTCAGGTTGGTTAAATTCCGAATCAAGGACTTATACGGAATATTTAATTAAGAATCTATATTTTTCTTTGTTAATTTTAATGTAGAAAATTTTTGGCTTTAGTATGAAAAACAATGTCAGATCCCAATAATAAAAATCACAGTACAGAAACACAACATTTGAGTGATATTTTGAAGGAAGAAATTCTTGTTGAAGAATTAAGAAATTCCTCATCACCACAAAGAATTGCATCAATAGATTTTGTAAAGGGATTTGCTATGTGTTTTATTATTTTAGCTCATGTTGCATTATCCTGGCTCGATAAAGATTGGAGATATCTTTATGGTCTTGCATTTGCTCTCTTAGATATATTGGGACCATCATTATTTGTCTTTCTTTCTGCACTTAGTGTTATTTTTAGCATTAAAAAAAAGAAGGGCGTTATCTCAGAAAAAATTATTCGAAATCGTATTTTTACTCGCGCACTTATGATTATTATTTTAGGTGTAATTTTCAATCCAATATCTTTAGGAACAACAAATTTAGAAGTAGCATTTCCCTTGAATCTATGGGGTTGGAACTTTTTTATGTTCATAGGCTTCTCTCAAATTTTTTCTTATTATGCGTTAAAATTAGGTAAAATTACACGTGGAATCATAGGCGTTATTGTTATTTACATTTCACCGTATATCAGACAATTCCTATTTGATTATGAAAAAACAAATATAGGTATTTGGATCTTACGTTTTATAATAACATCTCCTCTCCCTCAGGTGCCATTTCTTCCATGGATCGCAATATGTTTTATCTCCACTATATTTGGAGAAGCTCTCCACGATGCAATGATAAAAGGATCTGGAGAAGCTTATAAAAATCTGTTTCGGATATTCGTATATTGGGGGCTTCTTTTAGTAATATTGGGAATCTTTGGGCCAGTTGTAAAAGATTGGAGAATCCTAACAGGTCTAGAATTACAGACTACAAATACTATTGAGGTAACTGAATATTATTTCATAGATTTATTGCGTATTGCAAATCAACAGGATTATGTTCAATTTACGGGAATGCCCCTTTTCTTGATAAGAAGTACAACCTCGAATATGTTTTATAATCTTGGTGTGGGTCTTTTAATCCTTGCTGCATGTTTTTATTTTATAGATATTAAGCAAAAATCCAATGATTTTATTAGAATGATAATATTTTATGGCAAGGTAAGCATGTCTCTTTTTATAATACACCATATTTTTCTACCACTATATTTAGGTCAATTTTCGATAATATTTGTACCTTTTCTATGGGTGGCATATTGTGGCTTTCTCGGGCTATTGATGTATATTTGGCATAAATATTTCAATGGTGTAGGCAGTCCTGAATGGTTAATGAGTCAACGAAGAAGATCTGGATAAAGAACAGGAGTATCTATTAAAAAATAATCTTAAACCATAGCTGAAAACAAAAGGCAGTTTATAAGGTTAAGAAGGAAGAATAATTCTAATAAATCTAAATTGTTGTTGTAACATTTCCTTATGTAAATATATAAATATCTTTAAAGAATAATATGAAATATTAATAAGTGAATTTATTAGTACTATAATTCATTAAATTCATATTAGAATAAATTAATTTAAATTTTAATTTTTAAGGAGATATATTTAGTATTTATTTTTGATAAGGAGCTTTAATATGTCGGGGAAAGGGCAGTATAAGTTCAAGGTAACTCTTTTCGGACCCGGTGGAGTGGGAAAAACATCCTTACTATTAAGGTACATTAAAGATTACTTTAGTGATGACCTTAAAAAAACCATAGGAAGTAACTTCTTAATTAAAGATGTCGAAATTGATGGAAAGCAGGTACGCTTGCTTTTATGGGATATCGGGGGGCAACCTCAATTCCATAAGCTAAGAACAATTTATTTTAAAGGTAGCAATGGTGCTCTTGGCGTATTTGATTTATCATCTAGTCAAACCCTTTTAAAAATTCCTGGTTGGATAAGTTCTATTAAGAAAACGGTAAAAAAAACGATTCCTATGATCCTTTTAGGTAATAAAGTCGATTTGGACAGAGAAGTTAATAAAGAAGAAGCTGAAGACTTAGCAAAGAGATTAAGCTGTGAATATATGGAGACTTCCGCTAAAACAGGAGAAAATGTAGAACATGTGTTTGAAGTAATTGCTAGAGCCTGTCTGCAAAATGCCGGGGAAATATAAATTAATTGATAAATTTTTTCCTAATTTTATAAAATCTGTAAATTTTTAAGTTCTTTAACCAGATCTTCTTTATTTGTAAATCTTATTCCGATTATACCTAGTTCTCGAGCTGCTCGGACATTATTTATTCCATCATCAATAAAAACTATCTCTTCCGGTTTACATCCTGCCTTTTCTATAGTATATTCGAATATTTTTTTATCTGGCTTAGTCATATGAACTTCATGAGATAAGATTAATTCATCAAAATATTCAAGGAAACCCCATTTTTTTTTAAGAAGAGATTCCCAATGACTAGAATTTACATTTGAGAGACAAAGAAGTTTGAATTCATTATTTTCTTTTATTTTTCCTATTATTTCAACAATTTCAGGATTGAAACCAGAAATTATACTATTAAAAGCTGTATAAAAGTTTTTTCGGTTAAGTTCGCAAACTTGGAGTAAATCACATGCTAAATGATAAAATTCATCATCACTCATCATTCCTTGATGATAAATATCAGATTGACGGAAAAATTCTAAAATAATTGGAGTTTGAGGTTTATTAAGAGGAGATTGAGAAATGATTCTATTATAGAAATTTGAGAAATCTAAATCTACTACTACTCCACCTAAATCAAAAATAACAGATTTAATTGCATTCATTTTCTAAAGTAGACTTTAGTTGAGAATTTTCTAAAAGGTTTTGGCAATTTATATTTTGGAAAATTTCTTGTATCATCTTCAAGCATTTCTAATAATTTATCTAGTTTTACATCGTTAATTTGGTCAGATGTTTGCTTTTTTGGGCCAAAGGGTTCACCTATCAATCTTTTTCTTATTGATATGGTTTGATTTTGCTGTTCTTTTTTGCCAATTATAATTGTATAGGGAATCCAATCAATTTCAGATTGTCTTATTTTTTTACCAACTGTTTCTTCTCGGTCATCGAAATCTGCTCTAAATTCCTCTCCATTAATAATATTAAGAACTTTTTCAGCATATTCGTTTTGATCATCAGAAACGGTTATAATCCGTACTTGAATGGGAGATAACCAAGCTCTAAATCCTGGAACTAACCTATCTTTATTTCGGATAGCTGATTCAATTAAACCCCATAAAACTCTCTCTATAGCCCCAGTTGGAGAATTATGAAGAATTATCGGATGTTTTATTTGACCATCAGTATCTGTGAAAGAAATATTATATTTCTGTCTTTCCACACCGTCAGTATCTCTCATATATTCTAAAGAGCTCTCTACATCTATTTGATTGGTTGCTAATGTAGCACTTTTACCATGAGCAGAAAGCACATTCCTTTCAAATTTTAAGATATAATAATAGTATCTATCTTCCCATAGTTCTAATAAGGTAGGATTTTTTTCTGATTTAACTAAATCAATTATCCAATCCTTATTTTCCTTATAAAACTCTTGCGTAGCTCTAAAAATAACATAGCTCTTTATGCCTAAATCATTTTCAAGATTCTTAATTAATTCATATTGTTTTTTAAACTCATCAATGGAAGATTCTAAATCTTTACACAATGTATGCATATCTGGCATTATAAATCCGCGAAGTCGTCTTAATCCAGATAATTCTCCTTCTTGTTCGCGTCTAAAAGCGTATTGCTCATACTCATATGCTCTTAACGGAAGATAATGTGGTTTCAAATTCATCTGAGAGAATAAATCAAAAAGAAGAAAATCACTCGCATATCTTAATAAATATCTATCTTTTCCTGATTCAACCCAATAACTTCTAGCGGGAAATCGAGCAGTTTGGGCTGTTAACTTCTTATTTTTTACTGTATACATAACGGGAGTATCTACTAATATTGCCCCATAGTCTATTAATCTATCTTCTATGTAATTTTTTATTAGATTTTTCATAATTACTCCTCTAGTGTACCAGCGAAGATTGCCTTTATCACTGTTTTCGTCAAAATCGACAAGCTCAAACTCTTTCATCACTTTTATATGAGCTGGTTCAATATTTTTATCTACTTTTCTTGTTCCCAATTCAGATTTTAAGAAGATTTGGAAATCTTCGTCGTAAATCTCTTTCAAGGATAGAACATTCCCTTCGATATCAAAATGTAAATCTATCTCCTTACCTGAGGGAGTAATAACTTTGAAAACGGAGTTTTTGAGTTCTTCCTCTGGCTTAATGGCTAATTTGACATCACGATACATTTCAGCTAATTCATGTCCTAAACAGTTAATTTTAAAGGATTTATACCATC
>JAHLWJ010000406.1 GCA_019057975.1 Promethearchaeota archaeon
TCTCATATTCAGAACTACATGGATGATTATCAGTAACCCAAAATTCTCTTTTTGTAGGAAGCACAATTATTGATCCCAGAGTACCCGCAGATGGTCCGTGAGTACAAACTGTGAAATCATCCGGCTCTCTGTTGTCATGATCGCTTAGAATACTTTTAATTGTATCCATGGTAATTTGACCATTATATTTTTTTAGTAACTCAATTTCCCTTTTGTATCGTCTAATTGGGGATTCAATGGGAGAAATATCCATATCATCCATTTTGAATCGTACATAATCGGGTAAATTAGCATCATTAAGTTCTTCAGTCTGGTAGTGATTTGTGTGAGCTAGAATTCCATCTTCAGGTCTACGTATGGCGTGTCGAGTGCTTGTTGTTTCAATAACACATGTATCTCCAGAAGTATCCATAAGCCCAAAATGGCAACCATTAGCACGACCCTTGAATTTAGTTATAAAATCAACGGCTTCTTGGGTTGTAGCACAAGTTTCTAAAACTTCTTGCACAATAAATGAGCCTGGAACTCCTTTTAATCTAAAGTCAAGGGGTTCTTTTTTCCATGAGCGCCCATAATTATATCCAATTGCTAAACCCTTTTCATTTATTCCCATGTGACATCCTATAAGAGGATATTGGGTGAAGTTTAAATTTTTATATCCAATATCTGGTGATTCCTCACGGACTACCTGAAATGGTTGAAGAACATTAGGAAAATCATAATTCCGGCCAAAAATCAACTCTTTATCTGAAGTAGCTTCAGGAAGGGCGAATATCATTGAACAAGCTTGAACTGGGGGATTCTTATAAAGGGATTTTGGATCTCCTGACATTATTTCTATAAAATGACTGCCAAAAATAATACCTTTTTTTATTTCAGTTGCTCCACTTAGAGCCATCATCCTTTCATACTGATGTGGAAGAAGGTGTTGTATCGGCTTCTTTATATTTTTTTTCCCCATTATCCCTAAAGCAAACTTAACTATTGAGAGTGGTATTAATTTAGAAGTTACCTCTGAAAACATTTTTGAATGGAAAACAATATCAAACATGTTATGAATTTTATCTTTCAGTTGTTCTCCCTGCTGGAATCCTCTTTCAATAGGATTACCTTCAATTCTAATAAAATCAACCATAATTAAACATTTTTCGTTGTAATTTAATATATGAATTAAAATAAGAATAAGAAAAAAAAGGAATTTTTATATTCTTATAACTTTTTCTCTTGCCATCTGTAAACTACAAGTGCGAAAACTACAATAGATATCGCAATAATAATCTGAACAATTCCCCAATATGGACCACCGAATAAATCATCCAAAGCTAAGGAAATTACTAAAACCGCTATTTCAAATATAGCAAGGTAATTAAGGATAGCTAAAAATTTGTTTTCTATTGATGCAGATTTGGTATTAAGAGTATCCCGTTGTCTATTGAGAGTTTTTCTAATCCGTGCAATTACATCATCAGTTGCTTTTGAGAAGGTAAAACCGTCTAATTTATCGATTTGTTCGTTAAACATGCCTGTCTTAAAGGTACTTGTAAATAATAACCGAGTAATTTTTGATAATATTACATCTTCATTCAATTCAAGTATGATTCTATTTAGGTTTGTCTCTAATTTTTCTAATTTATCAATTTTCTCATTCAATGTTAAATTTTCTTCCATTGCTCTGGTCTCTGAGAGGATTCTATCGAATTCCTCAGCTACAACTAATATATTCTCCATATGCATTAAAATTAAAAATCTTTGCACATTTCCAACTTCTGGACCAAACAGAGTATCAAGTAATAAGTTTTTCATTGTATAAGGATCTAATAATCCTGGTCCAGGAATCACAACATTACCTGCATGAGTAATCATAACAAACTCATCTTTATATGGAGCAAGATTTTTAAGATTAATTTGATCTCTATAAGCTACAGGATCTAATTCTCTATATTTATCAGTACGTAGGGTAAGTCCAATTGAGTAATGAGCATTTTTCCCAATTTCATTTCCAACAAATCGGTAATCTGCTCTATTAAAATCTGGTTTAGCATCCCAAATGATCCATGTATGATGCCATGGTTCTAAAGAAGATTCTAATTTAGACTTATCTGGATAATTAGCTTTTTTCAAGAGGCTTATAACAGTGTCTCTTATTTCTATAAATTTCTCGGTTATAGGTTTGCCAGTACTCTGAAGAATCATATTGGAAGGCTGAGAGATTTCAATAAAATCTTCGATTTTATGATAATTTTCAAATATTAGCTCGCAATGAATAACTAATACAGAACCATAATGGATATGTCCTTCTAATCTGATTTTCCCGATTATATGGTCTGCTATGGAACAGGAAAATCGATCTGATTCTCCTATCTTGAAACATATGGGGGCATAATTACGTGATTGACTAGAAATCCATTTTAATGGTTGATCGATTTTCCTACCATCCGGCATGTCAATTTTAAATCGATAATCTTTATAGATTTTTAAAGAACCTTCCTGTTCCAAGAACTCTCTTACTTGAGTTTGTTTAAAGTATAACCCTAATTCGTAGAATTCCCAGAATACAAGGGTTGCTTTAAAAGTATACTCTTCTTCTGATGTTGAATATGTCATAAATATCCCATAAAAAGTTTTAATATATATACTATGTTTCTTTGAAATTTAAAATAAATCATTATAGTTAGAAATTAATTTCGAAATGAAATAGAATCAATTTTAGCTAAAGTAAACAAATAATGTTTTGTACTCTTCTCCCCCTTAGGAATATTCTCAATAATTAATTAAATTTATTTATATAGGAATATGACTGATGTTATAATATCTTAATTTGAGTCCAACCAAAGGAGTAATTAATTATGACTGATAAAAAATCTATGAAAATTACAGTTGCCAGTTTAGAAGATGCCTCGGGTATTTATAATGCTCTTAAGCAAAATTTAATTGAAATAAAGGATGTTGATGAAATTTCAGAAAAACAACGAAAGGAGTTAGAAGATGAAGGGTTTTTGCGTAAAGAAGTAGATATAGATTATTACAAAAAACTAATTGAAGATCCTTTCATTGATATTTATATAGCGAAAGATAATAATGGTAAAATTGTAGGTTTTGCGAGCATTCATAGAAAAAAATACAATATAATAAAAGTTCGTGATGTTGTCGGTAATCTTTCTTTCGAAAATGAAAGAACCAAGGATTTACTCCTTAATGAAAAAACTGAATTTGCTTATTTAGATCAAGTAAGTATTTTGCCTGAATATAAACGTAAAGGTGTTGGTACTGCTATTTTTCAAGAAGCTTTATTAAAACTGAATCCTCCAGTTGTTGCCTTTATTGTAGAAAAACCATTATTTAACAAAGCGTCTATTTATTGGCATGAGTATAATGGATTTGAATTCTCAGCTATAAGTGATGGTGAATATAAAGGGAAAGCTTTTAAATTCCAGATCTTTGTACATTGGAATAATCAATATAGAAATACATGATGTAAAATCATTAAAATCAGAATGGATTAGAGTACAAAATCATAATATAGGTTAAATTCTCTATAATCTATGTAAATTACACTATATATTAATCGCATCTTTCTTCTTCTTTAACGCTCGTAAAAGTTCTTCTCGAAGCATTTCAGTATTTATTTTAGATTCAATTTTTTCTTTATCTTCTAATTGTTGAGAGAAATCTTCTTTTCTATTTTTAATCTCTGAGAATATTTTTATTAATTCGTCTTTTTGATGATCTGAAATGTTTAATTGGGGTTTTTTATAATTACATTTAATATTAGCGTCCTCATCTGATTTAAAATAACCACATCTATGGCAGTATAGACTCTGTAAGTATAAATTAGTTTTAGGACATAATACTATATCTATGATTATCTTCTCTGGGGTTATACTAATTTTTTTAACTTTCATCTAAATAACCATTCCTTACATATGTGAAAGATAATTTAGTTATTAAAGGATTTAGGTATAATCTTTCCCATGTTTTTTTAGATCTACTTTTAAACAAGAAATTGACTAAAATTGAATTTTGAGTTTCTATAGAATTTGTTATTGGAAATTACTTTTTATAAATATTAATGAATGTCAGGCTTATTGGAGAATAAAGTTCATTTCGCTTCTGGAATTAAAATAATAAAATTACTTCCTTGAGAATAATCTCCTTTGATTCTATTTTCAACCCATATAAATCCATTATAAGAAGTAATTATCTTTTTAACTAATGATAAACCAAATCCCATACCTTTTGTTTCTCTATCTCTTCTATATTCACCTTCAAAAATTTCCTTCTTCCTCTCATCTGTTATTCCAATTCCATTATCCACAAATTCAAATTTAATAAAATTGACCGTCTTCCTTTTCCTTTTAGAAACCCGAAT
>JAHLWJ010000407.1 GCA_019057975.1 Promethearchaeota archaeon
CGTTGAGTATTACAATAGTTTAATCTATCTTTATTTGTTAGATGTTTGCATTTTTGTAACACCCTCTGAATATCGGTAAGCAGTTTAAAATTATCATATTTTGCCTTTTGTGGGAAGAATTCTGCTGATTTTTTAGTATTTTTATTTAACTTTATTTCATAAAACAAATTTTTAAGATTTAACGCGGGTTCTGAATCTTCTAATCTGGAAATTGTCATTATTTCTATTTTTTCTTCAAGATTTATTGATTTAGCATTATTATAATTGTCAATATTACATTCAAAAGATATATTGCAAATCCCTTTATGTCTATACCTACAATCTTGACAATCATGAGAATATTGAGGAGATTTAACTTGACAAGCATTATGGATTTTTTTAAGAACTTGTTCAGGTTCCTGTAAGTTTGAACTAAACATCATCTTTATTCTTACATATAATTTTAAGTAATTTTTTCCGTGTTTTTCATGTGCTTCTCTGGTAATATCAGAGAAATATCCACATATATATTAAGAACATATGGCTTGATCTTTTGAAAGTAAGTAATATTTAGATAATATCCTCAATTCAACTTCCCTGTAATTAAGTCGGAAAAAAGAATAAATTGAATAAAAAAAATATTTCTTTATTGTATGATTTGAGCCATAGTATTTATAACACTGCAAGAAGACTATCCACATCCAACCACCCCTTTTGAGCATGGATGACCTTTCCATCTTCATCAATTACAAACTGCCCCGGTCCTTGTTTTTCCCAACCTTCATACTCCCCATGTTCAAAACCATATTTCCTAACATCTTTTAATTTAAGCGGGATTTGCTTAACAGCCTCAGATGTCATTAATCCTAAGCCATAATCGGCATATAATTCATCTTTTGAGCTCGGAATAACGGGAAAGTCAATCATTTCTTTTTCAATATATTCCTTCGCTACTTTTTCACCTGATTGTGTGATGTATAATATCTTTACCCCTTTAGCTTCAATCTCAGATTTGTGTTCCAGCAAAGCCTTGAGATCGCTCTGGCAAATAGGACATCCAAAGTATCTTGAAAATATTAAAACAATTTTATCTTTTCTTAATTCTGCTAAATCAATCATCCCTGCGTTGTATGATTCTAACTTAAATAAGGGAGCAGAATCTCCTTCATTAATCTCGATTTTCTCCATAGTTTTCACGTTACTTTATAATATATTTTTTTAATGTAGAACTTCATAAAAGATTTTTTCAGTGATATTCTCACTTATTTAACTTTATGTCTTAAAATCCATAAACTAAAGAGATATTATGATTTCGAAATAAAAAAGATGTAATATGATTAGATAATGAATAAAAATCCGCAGATATTTTAAAAAATAAAATTAATATTAATATGGTAGAATTCTAGTATTTAATTAAATCAACAAATTTTAAAGCCAACAAAATTTAAAAAAGTGAATATTTTGGTTAAAAAAGAATATATCTGTGAGAAGGGTAAAAGGAGTTCTGTTGTCATAGATGATCTTACTGTTGAAATTAAGGAAGGAGCTACATTCGTTCTTGGATTCGCTGGGATCGGTCTTATCGGCCCCATCGTCGCTAATACACTCATTGAACAACTTTCAGATGTAAAACCAATTGGTTTTATTACAAGCGAATACCTTCCTCCAATTAGTGTGTTTTATGCGGGTGTGTTAAAACATCCTTTTAGATTGCTTTACTCTCCACAACATAACTTACTTATCGGTATATGTGAGGTTCCCTTTCAGGTTGTCTCTGCATACAACGATCTTTCTAAAACTATTTGTAATTGGGCTTTATCTGAAGATGTTAGAGCAAAAGAGATCGTAATCTTTCAAGGAATCCCCCAGAGAGGTATGATTGATGATTATCCTGTTTATTATGCCGCTGAAGAAGAAATGATGGAGCATCTAGAAAAATTTGGAATTACTAAAGTAGAGAAAGGAATCATAGTTGGCCCGGAGGCTACCATCTTAAACGAAGCATTAACAAATAGATTGCATGCTTACGCTTTATTCACACCTGTCTTAGAAATTCCTACTCCTGAGGGTGCCGCTAGTATTTTAGAAGTGTTAAATAAAATTTATGAATTAAAGATAAATACTGCTTCCCTTATAGAGCAAGGAAAAGAAATCAAGGCTAAGATGTTAGAATTAGCACAGAAAGCCCAACAATATCAACAACAGCAACAGTTACCAGGAACGGGTAAAGAGTATACCCAATACTTTCAATAAATAATTTTTATTTTATTTTTCAATCCTATTTTTTAGTTTTTTTGTATAAAGTCTTTGATTCCAGTAAATTGTTAAAATATGGTAGAAATTGTATTCTGAATCTTGATCTAACGAGCTTATAAAGGGAAAGAAAAAGATTAAAGAATCAACAAATATTAATTCTTATTGTGAAATATAACAAGACCCATGCGGCAGTTTGTGGTCTTTTTTGCCCTGCATGCACGGTATTTATTGCTACACAGGAAGATCCGGAGCGTCTTAAATTAATTGCTAATCAATTTGGTATATCTGAAGAAGAAATGAAATGCAATGGCTGTCGGTCGGATAAGCGTATTCCTTATTGTGATACTTGCAAACTGTATCCTTGTGCTGAGGAAAAAGGAATAGATTTCTGTGGGCAGTGTGATGAATATCCGTGTGATGATTTAAAAGAGTTTCAATACCTGGCACCCCATCGTTTTGAGTTATGGGAGGCTCAAGAACATATAGTTAGTAAGGGATATGAAAAATGGATGGAAGACATGATAAACTATTATTCATGTTCGAAATGTGAAACGATAAATTCTGCATATGATCCTAATTGCAGATCATGTGGGCATCAGCCAAGTAATCAATACACGGAAAAACATGGCAAAAAAATATGGGAATTCCTAGCGAAACAACAATCTAAATTGAAAAAAGATTAAATCAATTATTTTTAAAATCTCTTGTTTTATAATAAGAAAGAAAACAATTTAATTGATTGTTCATAAAAAAGAAGTTAATAAGAGTAAGAATTAATTTTAATTGAAGATCTTAGGAAAATTATGATTACAATCTTATCTCATAAACATTTAATATTTGGTATTTATCATGAAAAGAATTAAGACTTTTGATATTATTCGCGGTTGGTGCATGTTTGTGATGATTTTTGGGCATATGCTTTCCTGGTGGATAATATCTCAAGATCGTTGGTTGACCTCCGCAATTCATTCAATTTTAGGTGATATTGTTGGTATTGGATTTTTATTTGTTTCAGGATTAAGTGCGGCAATATTTTTTAGGAACAGACTTACAAAAGCTGAAGCTTCAATTGAATATAGTTTAGAGCAAGTAAAAAGTGAATATATATTTCGAGGTTTACTTATATTAATCATAGCTCTACTATACAATATTTTTATATCAATAGGAACATTAGATCCTTTAAATATTTGGAAATGGTTTATACCACTTACAATAGCGATTTCATTATTATTAGCGTTCCCATTATTAAATATTTCAAAATCGTTTAGATTATTAATAGCCGTGGGTTTTTGGATAACCCATTATTATATCCTTTCATTGCTTTTACCTTATCAAGGGCAAGCTAACCTTTTTGGAGTATTATATCATATTTTATACAATTCCAAAGGTCTACATCCCATTCTATGCTATTTCAGTTTTTTTTTAATAGGAACAGTGTTTGGAGATGTAATTTACGAAATATATCTCATAAATGAACAAAAAGAGAGAAGATTTGCAATAAAAAATAAAGTCCTGCTTCCTTCGTTAATAATAGGCTCAATTCTGATAATAATTGGAGTTTTATCTCTTTTTCCTAGTTTTTTATCACATGCAACATTTTCATCAACAGTTTATTCCCTAGGAGTAATATTAATTTCAACTTCAGTATTATTAATCATTGAAGAATTCGAAGTTATTAATGTAGAAAGAAGCTATAGATTTTTCTTTTATTACTCATATTATTCTTTTACTATTTATTTTGCTCATAATGTGTTATACTTTATACTTTTTGAAAGCGTAAATGCATTAACCATTTGGATTTTTATGCCACTCACCTTCTTAATAATTAGTTTACTACTTAGAGTTATTTATCCAAAACTTAGAGACAAGGTTTCAATAAAAGCACAGGTAGGAAAATTAAGTGCAAGATTGGCAATATATGTTAAGGAAAGATCAAAAAGTAGGGAAATCGAAAAAAGGAGGTTGTAATAAGAATTAAAGAGAAATTCATTCCTGTACAGATAAATCAGGAATTGTGTTTAAGGTGTGAACGGTGTGTACGTGCTTGCAAGGCTAAAGCGATATATTTCGAGCATAGCATAAGATTAGTGGATTATTCCGCTTGCAAAGGATGCTTAAATTGCGTTTAAGTTTG
>JAHLWJ010000408.1 GCA_019057975.1 Promethearchaeota archaeon
AGTATCCATAGTCGACAGCTCCTTGTATAAGACTTTTTGCTTTTAATTTCTTAATTTTGTCAGTTCCTAATAATTTCAAATAATCTTCTCGATCATCTAGTCCAGTGACCCATTTTTCAAGCCAATTCTTCCAATCTTCTACTGTTTTAGTTTCTTTAGCATAATTAAATCTATATTCTAAATCGGTATAATAAAAGCCTTGTATGTAGCTAGGATGACCTCCCCAAGGTTCATGCACAACTGCATCAACTTTGCTTGCCGATACAATTGTACGTTCGGGAGATTCCATAATTACTTTTTTATCTACAATTTCCTCTGCTGCAACAATTATTTTTTTACATGAATTAATACCAAACTTTGTATCACCAATTAATCCCCACATTTGTGCATTACCTTCACTATCGGACCGCTGTACCTGGATAACTCCAACATCGGGATTTATAGCGGGAACAACACAAAGTTCTTCTCCAGTAAAAGGACATTCGATTCTAGCCGCTTTTAATCCAACTTCATTGGGATGATCGTAAATATCGGTGCCAACAATTGAACGAATCGGCATAAAAGGTACACCCATATAACCAGCAAAAAAAGACATATTGATCATAAAGAGTGATTGTTCATTATAGACTATTTTTTGAGGTATTCCTTTCTCCATGGCTCTCTTAAGATTCCACGCTGGTTGTGGACCGTGGGGGTTCCAGCA
The DNA here is from genome assembly GCA_019057975.1 of Promethearchaeota archaeon. The sequence continues at coordinate 704 of JAHLWJ010000408.1, forward strand.
ATGTGAGGTAATTATTTGATCTGTGACTCCTGCTCCTATTAATTGATCAAATAGTATCCCCCCACTACATTTACATATCTTAAGATTCTTTATATTTTGTCTTATAATTTCATGAGCAGCGGAAAATGGAATACCATTAGAAAATCCACCTAAAAAAACTAAATCATTGTTATGAACAGATTTCTTTATTGCTTCTTCCATAGTCATTATTTTATTGGAAATTATTTTTACACCTCCTAATTTAAATAAATAATAATAAAAAATGGCTTAGATATTTAATTTTTATAGCTTCTTTTAATAAGGTCATTTATTTCTTCAAGATTAGGAACTTTAGGATGAAACTTATAGTTAGGGATTTTAAGTGTATCATCGCCTATTTTTTTTAAATCCCCTTCAGAAACATTTTTATCCTCTAAGCTTATCCACAATCCAATATTCTTCAAGAATTTCTCTATTTCAACACACGCTTGTTCTGCGGCTACAACATCAGATTCATTTATTAAATCTGGATTGAATAATCTACCAACGGTTGCATATTTTTGTGTAGCATGCTTCCAAGTCCAACGATTTATTTCAGGATACATTATCGCTAGAGCTTCTCCATGCATAATATTTGAGATATTTCCACCAATAGACATACCTATTGCATGAAAAAGTGTAGTCCCGACATTTGTTATGCAAATCCCTCCAAATGTGCTAGCCATAGAAAGTGCTTCCCTTGCTTCTTTATTTGAAGTATCCTCAATAGCTATTGGTAGATGCTTAATTACCATTTTTAAAGAATCCAAAGCAATCAAATCAACTAAATATGTCGAAAATTTATTCAAATAACTTTCAAATAAATGGCAAAAAACATCAAAACCAGTCGAAGCTGTAATATATGAAGGGACCGTCATTGTGGTTTCAGGATCAACGATACTCACTTTTGGGCATAAAGACCAATCTGCAAGTACAGACTTTAATTTTTCTTTAGGATTTTTGATAACTGCTACGCTTGTGATTTCGGCTCCAGTTCCTGAAGTAGTTGGAATGGCAACAATTGGTAATAATTTTTTACTGTTAATACGTTTTTGCCTTAATCGATAATCCCATATATCCCCTTCATGAGTAGCGCCAACCGCTATACTTTTAGCAGTATCAATGCTCGATCCACCACCGACACCTAATATAACATCAATGTTATTTTTGATAGCCATTTTCGAAGCCAGATTTATAGAATCGGTGGTTGTATTGGGAATGACACCATCAAAATGAATTACCTCAACTCCTGCTTCATTACATAGCGTTATAACTTTTTCAAACAATGGTTTCATTGCGGGAAAGGGTTTGACTGTAACTAAAAGACATTTTTTTCCTAAACGCGAGGTAACTTTTCCAATTTCATTCACACGACCCCAGCCATATCTGATACTCGTTGGTAAATAATAATTAAAATTTTTCATAACATCTCCTCATAATTATCTTTATTACTATTGAACTCTGACATAAATTAATAATGATTATATGAAATTGATTTTAATTATTTTCATAACAATATTCATATTTACTAACGTAAAAATGGCTAAGGAGAAAAGACAAAAAATTCTTACAAAAACATTGTATTTGAGAAAAAGAATTAAATTTTATACTTAAAAGGCAAATCTTCCATTGCTAACCTTTCAGTTCGTGATGGATCCTTCTCTATTTTGATCTCATTGCCAAATAAGAGCATATATCTATTATCTATATCATAGGTAGGCCACGGAGGGATTTCATTGTGATTCGGATTACCTGATCTTGCGAAAGAGATCCAAGAATCCATCATTAGCTCAGAAATTTTTGAATTAATTTCATCCCTCTTAGGGTAAACTCCAAATTCAGTCTCATCTAAAGTTCCAAAAACGAAGGGGATTTCGAGAGCGTGAGTGGCTCCATAATTTCCTCCTAGTACAGGAGTTCTATAAGTAAATAAATACATATATGTATTGTTATTATGCTTTACTTGCGCCTCAGCTACTTTAATAGAAGGATACCTAAAAGTAAAATCAGTGCAAATAGCATTCAATACATCAAATGGGTTATTTCTAGAATGTTTAAATTCATTGATAATTTTTGCAATTTGCGTTTTATCTAAATGTAATTTGCTTAAGATCATATTAATAAAATCAGTTAAACCATTCCAATCTATATACTGTAATTCTGGAGTTAACATTGAAAAAAAAGTATTCTCATCAAGGTTGGTCCCGATTAATAAATCTACATTTTTTGAAGCTCCTTTATTTATTGCTATTAGAGGATGTTCCGGTACTTTATTTTCATCAATAGTAGGTGGATAACCAATCCAATCTCTCTTTGCCCAATTTTCTAATCTTATTTCGGCTTCTTTTTTTATCAATTTTTCAACATTAATTTTGCGAATAGCATTAATGTCACCAGGCTTTAATCCTAGTCTTGAAAATAAAGTCTTAGTAGCTAATATTCCACCTTCTGAGTCATGAGCTTGAGGATCCAGAGCTCCACTTTGACATATTGCCCTACGGATGAACGGTTTGGCAGCTGGCATTGAAAGTAATGTACAAACAGCTGTACTTCCTGCAGATTCACCAAAAATCGTAATGTTATTGGGATCTCCACCAAAGTTTGATATGTTATCATGCACCCATTTTAAAGCAGCGACTTGGTCCATAAAACCAAGATTTGAAACTTCATCAGGTACATATAGATTTCCTAATGCTCCTAGACGGTAATTTATAGTAATTACGCAAATATCGCCCCTTTTACTCAGAAATTTACCATTATAACGTGGTGATGGAGCTCCTCCGTAGTGAAATCCTCCACCATGAATCCAGAACATAACAGGCCGCTTTTTGTAATCACATGCTGGAGTCCAAATATTTAATGTCAAACAATCCTCACTCTGAGGATGATATCTTATCGATGATCCAACTATATCAGGTTGAGGGGCGATAAAACCAAATTCTACAGCTTCAAGGATTCCCTCCCACGGTTCCTTTTCTACAGTGTTAATGAAACGAAGTTCACCAATTGGAGGTTGGGCATAAGGTATCCCTTTAAAAACGAGTAGACCATCTTCTAAACTTCCCCTTAGTTTTCCCGTCGTTGTTTTAACAATATCAGTCTTTTTCATTAGAATATTCCATCTATCTCTTAATATCTAAGATTATTTATATGAACAAATTTATTTATTTGTTTATTATATTTTACCTTTTTACTTATGTAATTCAAAAAAAATTATAACCTAAGTATTTCTTATGGGAATAATTTGTTTAAAATGAAGAGGAGTCTATATTATGAGTAAAAGCCATACCAAATCAAGAAAAACTAAAACTTACTTACCATCTAGATTAGATTATATTAAAGCTTGGTTCTTCTCTCGTCATGTAATTAAGCGAATGGAAGGTGTGGTTGATGAGGCCTTAACTGTAACTCCAGAATCTTATTATAATGTTGCACTATTGATTGAAAAAAACGCTAAAAAGTATCCAAATGATGCAGCAATTCTTTTTGAAGATCTAAAATACACACATAAGGAATATAATGAATGGTGCAACCGGTATGCCAGTTATTTCCAAAATAAGGTCGGGCTAAACAAAGGAGACATAGCTATTGTTTTTATAACGAATAGGCCTGAGATGATGTTTACAATATTTGGATTGTCTA
>JAHLWJ010000409.1 GCA_019057975.1 Promethearchaeota archaeon
ATCCAGATTTAGTACCTGGTTCCCACCATGGTTTCTGAGCTGCTAAAAGGCTAGTTATTTTATCCCAATCATAATAGGCTTTCGAAGGAATTTCTTCTTCGATTCCTGCTAAACCTGAGGTATGGCTTAAGATTTGTCTTACTAAAATATTTTCCTTTCCGTTTTGTGCAAACTCTGGCCAATATTTCGCGACCTTCTCATCTAAATCTAGGAGCCCTCGATCTACACACATCATCGTACAAAGCACAGTAGGAACTTTAGTTGTACTATAGACATTACATATCGTATCTTTTTCCCAATGTTTAGTTTTTTCTTTATCTTTATATCCTCCCCAGATATCAATCACATATTTACCATTAATTGTTACAGCAAAACTTGCCCCAACTTCCATCCCTTCTTCAAAGTTTCTATTAAAAGCATCCTTAACAGCTTCAAATCGAGGCTCGCATAATCCGTGTATTTCAACTTTATCAGTCATAATTCTTAATTTACCTTTAATCTATATAGTTGTAATGAATTTTAAATTGAATTATAAGTTAAAGATATTATGAGTGACCAAGAATTAATTTTATATGATGTAAAAGGACGCATTGCTACAATTACAATTAACAGACCAGATAAGGCGAATTCGTGTAATATTTCGATGCTTAAAGCGATATATGAAGGTTTAATTAACGCTGATGAAGATGACAAAGTTAAGTGTATCTTAGTAAAGAGTGCCGGGCAACGGTTTTTTTCTGCTGGTTATGATCTTAAAGAAGCAACAGGAGATCCATCAAATGCTGCTAAAATACAAGATTGGGGAAGAAAGATTAATGAAACTATAGTATTGATGAAAAAACCAGTGATAACTCAAATTCAAGGGATTGCGATTGGTTTCGGTGTATTATTGATTTTAGCATCGGATTTAAGGTTATTTGCTGATAGGGAGAAAGAAGAATTATATTTAAGACTACCGGAAATTGGGATATCGGTGTTTACCCAAACAGGAGCAACTCTCCTACCATTATTGGCTTTTGGATTAAGCTATGCTAAAAATCTGCTTTTTACTACTGATAAAGTTGGAGTTGAAGAATTAAAAAATATTAACTTCCCTACAAGAGTTTTTCCACTCGATCAGCTAGATGATGAAACACTCTCTTTTGTTAAACAAATTAGCAAATATCAAACAGAATTCTTATACTTATTAAAATCTATGCTATCAATAATGAATAAAGGCTATATTAAATCCTGTTTTGATTTAGAAGATGAATGCGGTAAGGTTTTTTATGCAACAGAGAAAAAATCTATGAAGGAACTTAATGATTTCATTAAAAACTTATATCAAAAATATTCTTAAATTCTTTTTTCATAAATAGAAGGAAATATCTCTAAATTTGAGTTTATAAATTTGTTTCCAAGTATTAAATTCTTCAGAAGATAGCAAATGGATTTCAAAAGGATGACTAAGAGGTAATCCTGCTTTTTCTTCAATGTCTGCAATAATTTGAGTTCTAATTAAATGTTTTTTGGGGACATTCGCAATAACTAAAATGTCGATATCACTACCACCTACATGTTTTCCCTCAATAACACTTCCGAAGATATAAACTTTTGAGTTTCTTAAAATCTCTTTGGTACTATTATTTATTCTTTTTAAATATTTTTTAAAATTTTTTAGCATTTCACGATGATTTTTCATGGTTTCTAACATTTCTAACAAGTTCTAATACCTCTTCAACAATTTTTAAAATTTCTTCAGCATCTTCTTCATTATATGAGAAATTTATTATCTAGAATTTAAATAAGCACTTTCTAAAAACAAAAGTGATTTCCGATCATATTTTAATTCACTTTTTTCGAATAAATTAGATAAAATTGAAAATAGCTGCCTTAAAGAATGGGTTCTTGGAAATTCTCCTCCCTTTTCTAAGATTGTTGCTTTTAAAAAAAGCTGAACTGATTGTTCCGCCATAAAACATGTAAGATCCCAATCATTCTTCTCGAATCTTTCTTTAGCCCCTTCTAAAAAATTTCTCGCTCTCTTCAGAAATAGTTCTACTTCTTCTTTATGCATTATTTTAAAATATTTTTCTAAATATTTAATATTAATTTCTTATAGCTCATTTAATTCGTATAAATTTATGCTAATTTAAATAAGAATTTTTTCAAACATATGGAAGATTTTTTATCTCCATCGAAGTTTTTGTAGCCTTGATTAGTTTTCGAAAATCAGGTCCAGGGATTTGTAGTGTTTCAGTATTGATATTTGGATGGCAACAAATTTCTTCTGCGTTCCATATAGTTTCATCCACAATGAAAATCACTTCATTATTGGTGTCGTTAACTAACCCAATTGGAGAAACAGCACCTGCACTAATACCTAATTTTTCAAAGAGATCTTCAGGACTAGCAAAACGAATTTTTGGGGCACTTATTAACCTTCGAAATTGATTTAAATCTAAACGCTTATCATGAGGTAGGGTTACTAGATATAATTGTCCGGATTTCTTATTCTTGAGAAATAAATTCTTACAGTGAGTTCCCGGGATGTGACCACAATATATTTTTGCTTCGGGTACAGTAAACACAGCAGGATGTGTATGTAAGATGTATTGAATATTATGTTCTGCTAACCATTGTTTTAAGGATTCTTTCATATTTCACTCACATTATTATACTCATTGCATTGAAATTTATTAATTAAAAACAAGAACTAACATTGTAGAATAAAGCAAAAATAAAACTAAGTGGAATTAAGATTCTTCTTCTGTTTCCTCTCTACCAAGTAATCTAATTACAGCATCAGCGAGTTTATTTTGACTTCGACTCAGAATTCCTTTTATTTTGCCCTCCTTTCCAAGAACTCTTAGCATGATGCCATTCCAAACAGATGAAGGATCTCCTTTTATATTTTTAAATCTATCTCGGTGGATCTCAACACTTATATTATCATAATTCTGAGCAGCTTCACTACATTTGAAACATAAGATACACTTATCTCTATCAACTTCAATTTCTTTACCTTTTCGTTCCATAGCACTTACAGCACATTCATCGCAAAAGGCATCCAACTTTTTAGTATCCTTCTCAGTACTAGTAATAGTTATAGAACCTTCTACAACTTTACGTACTTTTTGTCCATTCTCTAATGTACGAACTTCTTCGTCAAATTCTGGGAGAGATCCATTTTCTACTAATAAGAGTTTTTTTTCTCCATTAATAAATAGTTCCAAGGTATATCCTGGGCAAATCCAAGTGCAGCTTCCACAAAAACTACACTTATCAGTATCAACAACAATCTTTTTATCTGATTCAATCCCCATTTCTTTAGGTGTACCAATAGCAGTTCTTTTATAAACTTCATCATAGATAGACACAGTAACAGGGCATACGCGGTGGCAGAAGCCACATTCTAAGCATTTACTCTCGTCATACTTAAGAACCATTACGTGGTTGAGCATTTTGAACTGATAATCGGTTATGTTCTCGTCTATCTCAATTGCTTTTTTAGAAGGAAGTGACATGATAAAACTTTCAAAATATTAGTCAATAATATTAGTCAATAATATTTTGAAATTAAAAAACTTTACATAGTTTTTACTAAATAGATTGTCTTGTCTCCTTATAGGATAATCTGGGTAATTAACAACGTATTCTCAAGTTTGTTTAAATAATTCCGAAATATTTTAAAATATATAGATCATATATAATTATTAGGATAAAAATAAAATTTTCGGAGGATTCTGTGATGAATAATGTTAAAGTTGGTACTCATGGTGAAGTAGTAATTAAAAAAAACTTGAGGAAAAAATATGGTATAGAGCCGGGTCAAGAAGTAGTAGAATTTGATGCAGGAGATCATATAGGCATCATTCCAACTAAGGGTGATCCTATAAAAAATTTGAGTGGGAAATATAAATGGAAAGAATCAGCAAAAGAAGCTAAGATTAAAGCTGAAAAATTAGCATTAGAAGAAATCAAAAAGAGGTATTAGCATGCCATTAATAGAAACCGACACTTTATATGCTTTTCTTAATGCAAATGATGTTAATCACAAATTCGCAAACAATATTCTTTTACAAGTAAATAAAGGTGAACTTGAAGCTAAATTTTCTTCAGTATCGCTAATAGAATTACAATTAATCTACAAATCTAAGAACATAGAGTATGATTTTGAGTTTGATTTAGTCGAACTTCAGAGAATTAAAAATTTAATATGGGCTCCATTAGATGCAATCAGTTCGTTAACAGCTATTCATCTTAGGAAGAAGTATACACTTTCATTTTTCGATTCTTTACATGTTGGAATAGCAATTAATATAGATAAGCAAATTATTTCTCAAGATAAAGAATACGATAATATTTCTGGCTTGAAAAGAAT
>JAHLWJ010000410.1 GCA_019057975.1 Promethearchaeota archaeon
TTGTTATTTCAGCACGTAATTCGGGATCTCGAGGTGCTTTTATTCTAACTTCTAATCCTAAACGATCAGCAATCTGAGGTCGTAAATCTCCTTTTCCGAATTCTCTTCTAATTGAAAAGAAAAACTTCGGGGTTCATTGAACCAACTAATACAAACCTCGAGGGGTGGGATACAGAAATGCCTTCTCGTTCAATGATATTGATACCAGATGCAGCAGAATCTAATAGAACATCTACAATATGATCTTGAAGTAAATTGATTTCATCTACGTATAAGATACCTCGATTTGCTTTAGCTAATAAGCCAGCATGCAAGGCTCTTATCCCTTCTGTTAAAACCTTATCAATAGATAAAGAACCACATACCATGTCTTCTGTGACTCCAAGAGGTAAATTAACAAGCCACATTTCCCTAAATTCTGTTTTAATTTGCTTATTCTCCTTTTTCTCAATACAATTTTGACATAAATCATCAATATCGGAATTTACATCGCAAGAAAATACACAACCTTTAATAACTTCGATTTGAGGCATGACTTCAACTAATGATCTAACTGCCGTTGATTTACCTGTTCCTTGATGTCCAGTTAATAGTAGCCCTCCAATTTGAGGATCAATAACATTTAAAATTAAACCCATTTTCATTTTGTCTTGTCCTAAAATTGCTGAAAATGGAAAATTTATCTTTCTCATAATAACAGACTCTTTTTAAATTTTAATTTTTATGATATTATAGTTATTAATCTTACTAAAAATTAATCATAGTACTATTTAATTATTATTCTAAAAAAAAATTAAAAAAAATTAAAGAGAATTATAATATTTTCTAAAATAATATATTAAGGAAACTGCTTCTATGCCTTTTTTAGTTAAGGAATAACTGTGGATTTTTTCACTTTTATCAATCTTTACAAATTGTTTCATATAATCATTTCTACCGAAAAAACCATCAACAAGCTTCCTTGATGTTAAGTCTAAGTATTGTGCAATAGAACTATTAGTAACAATATTTTCTGTTTTTGAAATCTCATAAATAGCTATTAAATGAGATTCTAATTTTTCACTAATCCGTTTTGATAATTTTAGTGGATCGTTGATTAAACCGTCATAATAAATAGGTAATGAATTTTTTCTAACATTATTATGATCTTCAATAATAGTTTTTATCATATTTTTATCTGTATAAAGATAATTTAATAAATCATAAAATTTAGTTTTATGAAATACAGAATGGCAATTCGAACAAATATAAGTCCCTTTTTCTTTTTCCAGAATTTGCACAATTTCAGAACAAGTAATGGATTCATTTTTAAATAAATCAGAAGCTAAGAGTGTTTTTATTAGTTTATTAAAATGATTAAAATGGAATGCTACCAAGTGTTCTTTTGTGTTGAATTCTCCACACGTGTGACAATATACGCCAGATATATATTCTATAACATATCTCTTCTTTAAATAGCTTATAACGCTGAGTTTTATATCACCTTTTTTTTTAGAAGACTTGTTCCTAGTTCTAGAATAATTGTTTATTGCAACTCTAACAAGTGTATGAACTAATTCGGGGGAAAGAGAAAAAATATCTTGAGGGAAACTTACAGGTAAATTTGTCCATGATATAAGATGTTTAAAATAATTAAAATATTTCCTTGAAATTAAATCATGATGATTGGCACATACAAGAATAATATTCTCACTTTCCATTAGATCAATTAAATCATCTAAAAAATATGGATTAGTTCGATCTTTATTGAATAATTCATATAGAGTTTTTGCAGAATATTTATGATCTTTATTATTTGGATGATGAAATTCTATAGCTTTTAATCTAGTAATATCTGTATTTATCGTAAAACCTTCTTTTGCACATTCTGGACATTCTCCTATTTTGTTTTTATAATATAATCCATTGTATATATGGCTTATAATATATATTTTTATACTACTACCTATCAGAATAGTATAAAATTGATCTTCTTTTGTATCTGTTCTAGCACGTTTTATAAAATCTTTAGGAAAATTTGTTTTGAGATAATCATAAATTTCTATGATAGACTGATAAAAGATTTTAAAACTCTGAAATAAATTAATTTCATTTTTGAACAATGATTCAGCAATGGGTTTAATGATTAAAGGCGCACCTATTATTTTATATAATTTACTAATATCGAAGAAAATGTTAATTGTTTCAATCAAATCAGAAAAATATTTAATAATATCGTCATGTTGATTATTTATTAAAATATTTAATAATTCAATATCTTTTTTATTTAATTGGTTAAGGAGATTAGTAGAATTTAAAATATCTATTTCTAGAGATAAAATAATATTTTCATTTAAATTCTTTTTATTGAATATATATTTGCATATAATATCCCTAATTCGTGAAAAACCATAATAAGAAGAAAGGTTAAAATTTTCATTTGTATAGAAATTTTTAAAATGTCTACTATAATATTTAGAGATAGTATACATAGGTATTCCTGAAATCTTAGAGATGTTGACCTCTGGCATATTTTTATGAGACTTAAGTACTGTATAAATAATTGAACTTGCAATTACTTCAGATCTAGCTTTTTTAGTGATATTAATTTCATCATTTTTTGCTCGTGAAATTAAATTTTTTAATATTTCTAATGATTTTCCTTTAATAAAATTGATTTCAGCTTCAGTACAATTAGTTAATTTAATTAATAAAAGATTAATGTGATTTGACACTTCTTGCTTAAGATTTTTATTAGTAATAAAAAGTGAATTTTTAATGGTCGAAGGATCTAATTTAGATTTTTCATTCATATTCAATTCTGTACTCTTATATAAATTTACTCTTAAAATTTCCTTGAATTTATGTAACATCGAATTATCTCCATTTAAGATCTCTTGGACAGCTTCTTTCTTTATTGCCTTTAATTTTTGAGATAATCGTCTGACAATCTTTTTTCCCTCAAGAATTAAACTTTGTTCCATCCATTTTCTACTATAATTGTCATAAGCTCCAAGAAATCTTTTCAAAATTTCAAATAGTTCAAAAAATCTTGGATTACATTTTTCAATACGTTCTTGTATGAGTTTTTCTTTATCTACTTCCAAAATGTTTTTGTTAAATAGAACGGCTCTAATTTCACAATACATTTTAATGACAATTTCTAATTCCTCTTTAATTTCTTTAGAGATCTCCTTGTTCGGAGTCTTATGGATAAGATCATTTAGCAGAAGTGCCCATTTCTCTTTTATTTGGAAAGATTTTTCCAAGAACTCTCTAAATTTCTCAGCATTCTCTTGTGAATTTCCTTTATTTTTTAGCTTTTCTATTCTTCCAGAAATATAGGATAAAAACTCTCTAGTTTTTTTTGAAATATAAAGATGAGCTACTCTTTTCCCAGTTTTTTTGATCATTCCATTATAATACCTACGAAACCAATCGAAATTCATAAATAATGGTCTTGTAATATATCTTTTCTCAATTAATAAGTACTCAAATTCTTTTACTTCTTTTTCAAACTCTTCCTCTGAAATTTCTTTATTTTTTAAATTCTCAAGAAGTTCTCTGAGTTGTTCGTATTTTTCAAGGATTCCATGAAGTTTTGTCCTAATCTCTTCTGGAAATTCCGCTTCTTTAATTTTATTTTCTAAATATTGCGCCCATTCTTCCTTAGATTCTCGAATTTCTTTTGAATGTTCTTTAATTTCTTTTTTTTTTTCTCGAAATAAATTGTCATTTTCTTCCTGCTTTTCTCCTTGTTCTTTTAGATGGTCTTTCCACTCAATAAATCCTCTAGTTTCTTTTCCGGCATATATTGGTCTTCTTCCTGTCTCTTCTCTATATCGTTCTTTAAAAAATTTATCACTCTTTTTTAATGTTAGTTCTTTTTGTTTTTCGACTTGTTCCTGAATATCTTTTTGAACAATATTTTGATGAACTTTTTGCGTGATCTCTTGTTCGATCTCTTGACTTTTCTTGTTTGATTGTTCTATTTCCTGTGAAAACTCCTGCTCTTTTTCTTTGATTTTTGTATGTAAAGATTCTTTTATGTCTTCTTTTTCATATTGTTCTTGAGCTCGTTCTATTTCTAAATTAACCTTTTCTTCTTGCTCTTGGGCATGAGCTCCTTCGAGTTTATCTTCTAATTCATGCTGTTCCTGATGATTCTCTTGTTTCAACTCATGTAAAGCATCTAATCCTTGCTCTTGGGTATAAGCTCCTTCGAATCCTTCTTCTAATTCTTGCTGTTCCTGATGATTCTCTTGATTCAACTCATATGAAGTTTCTAATTGTTCTAATCCCTTTTCTGCATACTTATTAAAGAGTTCTTCCATTTCTTCTTCTAACATTTCTACTTCCATTTC
>JAHLWJ010000076.1 GCA_019057975.1 Promethearchaeota archaeon
CATTCCACAGTTCCACCATAATGTATAAAAACAAAGATATATAAGGTCAGGTTAATTGACTGGATAAAAGGCTGGCTCTATTTGTATATTATTAGTTATTTTTTAAAAAATATACCCCCTTATATGCTATGTGCAGAAACTAACACGAGACTATCGCGCAGTCTACAGAGTTTAAAGCTGTAGATATTTAATACCCCTTATCCCTTTTATATAATTAAAAATAGGTAGAATTCTTAAAATAGAGGGTAAGGAAACGGATTGCTTCCATCCCCTTCTAGTCTTTCATTACAACCTCTATGTTCCCGCATTTTTCACACCTATATGTAATTTCTGTCATACCCCACTCTCCAAAGTCACCAGATAATTGCGCAGCCATATAATCTGACAATTGTCCCTCAGTGGCATTGTTATCTATTTCGACCATTACTCTTTCACGGCTTATCTCTATCATTTTGGATTTACATTTTTCACATTCCATAATTTGTTCCTCCTTTGGATTTGATATACATCTATTACGTATAACTCGTTTTTACCTGAATTAATTTTTTTAAATATCTATTAAATAGTTCAGTTTATTAAAACTTGAAATTAATTATTAAAACAAACGGAAACAAAATCAATAATTCCCTTAGCTGTTTTGTTTGGTATAGTATTCATAATCTCAGTAATTATAATATCTATATCATGAATCCTATCTTGCCAATTTTTAGTAGTTTTTTCAATTAGATCTGTCATAAATGGAAAGGTCTTTAATAAACACCAAGTGATGTAATTAAACAAATTCATATTTATCTCCATAACTTTCTTATTAAGCTCCGGAAGTAAAAGTATTGATTTTTCTCTTTTTATCCAAGAAGGATAATTTATTATTAAATTCAGTTTTGATTTATGAGTTGCTGTATTCATAATATTTTCAAGACTTTTAATAGAACCTTTTGTATCGTCTGAAAGTAAATTGTTGTTCCATATTAATTTATTCTTTATCTTTCTATCCAATTCTCGAATTTTGTTAGCCAATTCTCTCCTAGTAGCTTTTTTATCATTACTTACAGTTCCTCCAAAAATTTCTGAAATAGTAATAATTCCCTTATTAATTGAAACTACCATTAATATAGATTCCCATAAACTTCTTATCAAACTAATACTTTCAGTAAAGTAACCCTTCCTATATAGTGTATATGCAGCCAGTAAACGGTGAAAAGTATAAACATTATTTATAATAAAAAATGAATTTTTTTCACTCAATTTATCCAATTGATTTAAAATTTTGGTAAATTCTTGCAGAGTTGAATAGTAAAAATCTATAAAATCCTCAATATAAACAAAAAAACCCCCATATAAACTAAGTAGTGTCTTTGTTACAAGATCTTCATGTTTATATATATGTAACAATTTTCCACCAATAACATCTTTATCCTTATAGGTTTTATTAAGATAATCTTCCCAGAATTTATACATTTCCAAATCTAACCTCCATTTAAATAAATATTATTTCACTTAAATGTAAACATTATATCTTTTTTAATGCTAAAAAATTTCTTAACTCCCCCAAACGCTTTTTAAGAACTAAAGCAATATAAAAGTATTATTTATTTTTAAAATCTTTAATATTTTTTTATTTTAATTTTAAAGATCCCCTACCTTTTTTTATACAATGTGTTTTTGTTTAAATCGTCTTTACACTATAACTTACTTATTTATTCCTATATAAAAGAGTTATCTTCTAAATAGTCTTTTGATCCAGCCAGATCTCTGATATGTTAATTGCTCTTCTAAAGGTTTTACCCTTTTTTATAGACTCCGAAAACTCCGATTTTTATATCTATCTTTAATCTCTTAATATGTTATTTATAAAGCTAGCCTGACACAATGTCTATATAATGGTAGCCTCTATATAATGCTAGAAGGATAATCTCTAAGTAGCTCTTCCTCTTCATTTTTAATTCTTAATTACCGCAGTAGTTATAATTAATATTACTCCTATAATTAAAAATGCCCACCCATATTGAAGCTGAACCGATTGCATGAATAAATCAGCCACACCCTTAAATATATTCTCTGCTAATTCAGTTTCTATCTGTGCTTTAGCTTGCGTAATTACTATTTAAAGATTAATAAAAGTAAAAAAGATCACTCCCACCAAACCTATCCCCTTAAACCATATCTTTCTTCCTCTTCTTGTATATCCCAATAGTTTGCAAAGGAAACTAAACTATATGGTCGTGTAAGATCCTTAATATTAATGTCTTGAATTTGAAAATAAGGATCAAATATATGATTTGTTTTATCTCTTTACATAGATTCCACCTTCATCACTAAGTAATACGGGTCGAAAAATTATTTCATCTCCTTTTATTTCTCCTGTGTATACTAAAATCCCCTGATGAAGTCTTAATTCATTTCCTTTAACATCCCATTCTCCAGTAGAAAACATTCCTGCATATATCCTTTTACTTGAATAAAAGGTACCATCTGGTCTAAGTTCCAAATAATCACTGGGATCATCTTGATTGACATATGTTCCAGCAAATTGTATTGGCATTTGATTTGCTTCTTCTATTTCTGTTCCAACAGGTGACCAATCAGGCCATCTATCATCTGATGAATTGTTTGTTAAATTTGTCTGTTCTGAACCATCAGCATTCATTACATAGATTTCATTATTGCCATCACGATCAGAGACGAAAGCAATTTTCTTTCCATCTGGAGACCAGGCAGGTGAAGAATCACCTGATGGATTGCTTGTTAAATTTGTCTGTTCTGAACCATCAGAATTCATAACATATATTTCATGGTTTCCATCACGATAAGAGGTAAAAGCAATCTTTTTTCCATCTGGTGACCATGAAGTAGAAAAATCGTTTGCTGCTGGGTTGTTTGTTAAATTTGTCTGTTCTGAGCCATCAGCATTCATAATATATATTTCCAAGTCCCCATGCCGCTCAGAAGTAAATGCAATCTTTTTTCCATCTGGTGACCATGAAGGACGAATACCATAATCAATTAAGATAGTCTGTTCTGAGCCATTGGTATTCATAGTATAAAGTATCGCATAATAATCACGATCTGATATAAATGCAATCTTTTTCCCATCTGGTAACCACGAAGGATAACTGTCATCTGCTGGATTGTTTGTTAAATTTGTCTGTTCTGAGCCATCAGCATTCATAATATATATTTCATAATCACCATCACGGTTAGATTCAAAGGCAATACGTCCTGTTTTTTTAACTATCTCTGTAGTTACCTTTGGTACTTCCCCTACTATTCCTTTTGGCCAACCCAATACTATTGTTAAACCCTCTCCAGGTAAAAGCATCTTAGTACTTTCAAAATAAGTTTTAGTTTCACTCAAAATTTCACTCTTGCAATTTTTTTCCCTTGAACCTATTTTACCTGTATAGCATGTAAGTTTGATATCTTCTGATTTTATATTTTGAGGCAAACTTATTTTAATAGATGCATTATAAATATTAACAGACCACTCATTTCCAGTAGCATTCCAATATAATTCATCATGTTCATCAAAATAATTTAGTGCACCACCAACTTCATAGGTGATAATATAGATATTTTCACCCGTAACATATACATTTGGATCACCAATTTTTATACTTATATAATCTCCCTTAGTACTTGTTTCATATCTATATTTTGATCCAGTTTCATCAACCACATTTTGTACTCTAAAATCGAGTTTGTAAATTCCCTTCTCTGTTTCATATCGATAGGGAATATCTCTATAGATACCATGTCTATTTTGAGTACCAAAATCATAAGCTATTTTCTCAGTAACTATGATAGAGCTATCACTATTTATAGTTATCTCTACATTAAACTTATTTATTTTCTCAACTATCTCAGTAGTTTCCTCAGCTATTTCCTCTTCAATCTCTATTGTTAGTAAATGTCTTAAATAACTATCTGTATCATCAGCTATCATCCAGAGATTAGATAACTCAATAGGAAGAGTTAGAAGCATCTCCTGTGGTAACATATAGAATGCTTCCTCAGGATCAGTATGAAAGCTATTTACATAAGGTTTAATAATTATTGAAGAAAGAGTAGTTACCTGTTGAGAAATCTTTATCTCATCAAAATTTGGATATATATATTTAGTTGTTAACAATATAGCATTTCCAGCCTGTAGTAGTTCAACTTTTATCTCAATATCTAATTTCTTAGCTAAACTACCAGTTGCTATATGCCATGCTTTCTTTCTATCAGCTAAAGAACCAAGTGTTATACTTACATTATCAGAAAAATCTGTTTTGTATACTAAATCTGTACTGTGTAGCATGGATGTTAATATCTGCTCTTTGAGATATTTTAAATTAGTAATAACTTCATCTAAAGCAAATTCTTCAGGAAGCTCACTATCTTTAATATCAAAGATAAGATCATCAAATGTTTTACTTATGCTTTTTCTAACCTGTAAAGCACCACTAACATATTCAATGACTTTTCTATCATTATCTGTAGAGTGTCTTGGGATATTTAATACAGTTTCTCCTTGTACTCCAAATAAATAGTTCTCAATAACTCTTTTATAATGTTCCTTACTAAAGTCTAAAGGAGGTAAGGTAGTTTCATCTGCAGCATCTAACATATTTTCTATAGATAAGATATATGTGGGACCATATAAACCATAATAAAGTTTACCACCTACCTCTTCTAAGTTCTGAATCATCATAACTATAGAAAGAGCGTGATAATTAGTTTTGGCTTTAGTTAACTGCTTATTTACTTCACCAGATAAGCTAATTAAGTCTGATATACTAGCTATAGAAGATATTGTACCTTCTATAACCCTAAGAGGTGCTCTAAATATATCTGCTAATCTTTTTGTTCTCCAATAATCTTTAACAATTGTAAAAGCTATAGCAGTATCATCTATATCTATATCTATCTTTTTTAACATTGTATCTCTAAGTTCTTCTAATGCCTTTACTAAGTCATCCTTTGTTAAGGTTTTAGGAGCCTCAGGTTTAGTTACTAGTTCTTTAGTACCACATCCTAAAATAAATCCAGTTAGTATAATAAGAACTAAAGATATAGATATTGATTTATTTATAATGTTTTTTAGCATTTAAAAACCTGTAGATAATATTTTCATATACTAAATTGTTTTAATTTAAGATAGCTTTTAACATATTATATGAAATTTTTATTAGAATTTAATATTTTACCTTATTGAGACCAAGCGGGGTAGTAATCATGTGCTGAATTGTTTGTCAAGTTTGTCAGTTCTGAGCCATCAGCATTCATAACATATATTTCATAGTTTCCGTCACGGTCAGATGTAAATGCAATCTTTTTACCATCTGGTGACCAATCATCAGGCCAATCTTCTGAAGGATTATCAGTTAATCTTAACTGTTCTGAGCCATCAGCATTCATAACATATATTTCATAGTTCCCATCACGATCAGAGGAAAATGCAATCTTTTTACCATCTGGTGACCAATCAGGGAATTCATCATTTGCTAGATTGTTTGTTAAATTTGTCTGTTCTGTACCATCAGAATTCATTACATATATATCAGAGTTGCCATCACGATCAGAGGAAAATGCAATCTTTTTACCATCTGGTGACCAAGTAGGAGCCCAATCTTCTGAAGGATTATCAGTTAATCTTAACTGTCCTGAGCCATCAGTATTCATAACATATATTTCATAGTTTCCATCACGTTTTGACATGAATGCAATCTTTTTTCCATCTGGTGACCAGGCAGGGAAGTAATCATTTCTTGGATTGTTTGTTAAATTAATCTGTTCTGAGCCATCTGTATTCATCACATAGATTTCCCAGTCTCCATCACGATCAGAGTGAAATGTAATCTTTTTACCATCTGGAGACCAAGTAGGGTAGATATCATATGCTGGATTGTTTGTCAAATTTATTAGTCCTGAGCAATCAGCATTCATTACATATATTTCAGCATTTCCATCACGCTCAGATGTAAAGGCAATCTTTCCAATTTCCTTTTTTATAGTTTTCTGAGTTATTTCTTTATCAGTTAGTTGTGAAGTAAAATTATTAGATTTCCTAACCCAGATTTCACCTTCATCATCAATTATTTTATCTCCTTTTATTTCTCCTGTTACTAAAAAACCTATCGATGATAGTCTTAATATATTCCCTCTAACTCCCCATTCTCCAGTAGTACCAATTCCCTCTTCATATAAATAAAAGGTGCCATCTGGTTTAAGTTCAAAATAATCATTTGGATTATCTTGATTAACATATATTTTAGTAATAGAAGCTTTCTCACAGCTTATAACACTAGCTATAGTAGCTAAAATTATGAAAGTTATTAATATTAAAAAATATCTTTTAAATATATTTTTCATCCCCATATATTCTTAATATATTCTTAACTTTTAGATACTTGTTACCGCACTAACAATAGGAAAATTTCACTAAATGGTAGAGTATGAGTCATCCCTTTCCTCTCAGGAGGACAAGCATAATCATAAGGCAAAAGATCTGTCACTTCAATCTAATCTTTAGTACCAACAATGCCACTAATTATCATATCTAATCTTGGTTTATATAGTCTTCTTCTTAAAGAAAGATTCAATACCATCACCAATGATAACACCGAGAAAAGATAGACATGTAAGAAAACCACCAAATTCTATCGAAATAAGGGCCCCGAATTCTCCCTCAGTCTTTGCCTGGATAAGTATGATTAAAGAGGAAACAAGGCCAGCTATACCTGACACCCTGTGGGCTACGACTGTGTTGAAAACAACCCCTACAATTGCAGAACCTATGATTATAATGGCGAGAAATAAGATAAATGTTGAACTACCAGCCTCTGCTCCACTCGGGTAATACTGGGCAGACTCAAGAGATAGATCAACCAAGTCTATGCCAGATACTGCAATACCTCCACAAGAAATCTGAGGCAACAAAAGGAAAGAAACTACCGCAACAATAGCACATATTCTAGACACGATACCTCCCCTTCTTTTGGTGATAGGTGCTCCTTCTGGTTGCTTGGTCTCAGCACGACGATCAACAGTGAGTTGCTCTATTGGTTCTATCCTCACACCACAATTGTGGCAGAATAGCGCCCCCTCTTCTAGCTCTTTACCGCAATTTGAACAATGCATAATATATCCTCTTTTCTACGAATAAAATTAAAAACACACCTAGTTTTTTTTCTACATAAAGATATTTATCGCACCTTGACAAGTTCATAGCAAATCTCCAGGCGTAAGCTATATCCTGGAAAACTTATCCAAAGGGGCAAGATGGGCCAACCAATTATTGTTTGTTGACTCAAAATTTATCCATTGATAAAAATTGTCCCCCACTTCCCCGTTACTGTTTTCTTTTAAATTTGAGTCATTAGTTATGGTGCAAAAGGTCTTAATCTCCTTCTTAATATCTCTGCTATTACCTCTTGCTACTATAATGAAAAAGAAAATTCTAATTGTCATCCATCAACCCAGGACTTTTTCAAGACTCCTTTATGTTTCCTATATATCCGGATGTTATATTTGCCATAATATAGGTTTTTCTTCTTCCCTATCGAGAACACTACTTTCTCTCATATCACCATTTTCAAAATATAATTAATGATAGGTATTTATTCTCCATATATCTCATCCAGTACATTTATATAGTCTAAGTAACTGTCTTCTAAATATATATACTGTAATGTCCAAGCACCCTCGCTTGGATCCCAATATAGATCAGCTTTTCCTTGAAACTCTTTCTCAATGTCTGGAAGTCCTGGTAACTCTTCCTCGAGGGTGTAGGTAAACTTTATGGCGTAAAACTTCTCACCTAACTGTTCATATTCATTTTTAAAATCTATTCTTCTCAGCTTACGGCTAGCCAAGAGTAGATAAGATGTATCCCCATAGCTCCTGAGGATGTAAGGCTCTATGGATTCGTTGAAATACATGTATTTAGTTTCTATAGGACCAGATAAATCCTCAACTGTTTCTATCTCGAACTTAGCGTAGTTATTCTTAACTAGAAAATTTTCTAAACCCCAGGCTAAATAATATCCTCCTACCCGACCTTCACTCACTGATTTATAAATAGGTCGTGCGAATGCTTCTGTCGCGAATACTTCTGTCGTAATCTCACCATCCCACTCCTCAAAGACAATTTTTTCGATCTCCCTTGGCAACCCTGTTGCTATACCGATAGGTGACTCTCTTCCACGGAACTTAGATGATGGCTCCCTAGGCACCACTGAAACTTCGGAGAAGCTGGCCCATAAGACAATGGCCACGATCATAATGATGGCAGCGAAAATGATCATGCCAAAGGGTAAGAGTGTGCTTTTTTGGTTTACATATGGGACTGACGGACTTGGCACAAGGGCAGCTCCGCAATTTAGGCAGAACCTGTCCCCTTCTTCGTTCTTAGTTCCACATTGCGAGCAAAAAGGCATTTTTATTCACCCTTCATTTGTATTTTGGTACCGCATTTAGTACAGAATTTTGAATCAGGTTTGAGTTCAGCTCCGCATTTAGGGCAAGTGTTCTTGGTATCTATTTCTTTAGTTGGAAGTTCATGTCCACAATTGGAGCAAAACTTTGCTTGAATAACTTTGCTTTTACAATTTGGACAAGTAATAGTTACTGTCTTGGCTTCACTAATTTGCTTTTTTACCATAAGTTCAGTAATCTTACCTGAACCAGTAAAAAGAGAAGCAATAATATGGTAGATAGGAAAAATTGCTATACAAAGAAGAACAACCGGATATAACCAGACAATATCAATTTTGTATAAAAATGGTGTTATTAAAGTATCAAAAGCATTATAAGCAATAAAAATTGCAATCAATATAGCAATGTTATTTATTAAAGGAGCTATCTCTGTGAAAGAAGGAAACATTCTCCCAGTTCTTTTTGATATATCTTGCCCAAAGAGCAAAATCACTACTATGATAGCTACCCAGATAACAGCATCAGCAATATCAGCAATAGTGATGAAATCAAAAACAGGCTCATACATGCCAGGAAGCTTTACAATAACAGCTTTAATTATTCCTAAAATTATTAGGATTACTGCAAGACCAACTATACGACGCATCATGTCTGGCAGCTGTTCTTTAACTAATTCTTTTTCAAAAACCATAATTATCCCCCTTATAAATTATGTTATTAAAATAATAAAATGTTAAAAATAATTACAATATTAAATAATTAAATTTTTATAGGAAATCAAACATCTATAAAGGTATAATTTTAATCATTCTATAAGTAATGGTATTCGCTTTTGCCCTCGCTTTTTCCTGTCTTTCTCTTGCTTCCTCTTGCTCTTCCTTACTTAATGTTCCTTTCTTTTTTATTACCTTCTCCCAATCTATTCTTCCCCCGCTGATTGCTGTTGTCTTTCTACTCTCATATGTTTTAATAGTTACATTAAGCCAAAAAATTGTATTAATAATTATTAAGAATATAAGCACTAAAGTTATTATTTTTTTATTCATTTTCTAATATCCTCTATAAAATTTTAAAATTACTCCTTAATTTCGCGAAAGTTAAGGCGACACTATGGCACGGTCTATAAATCCTTCAATCCTAGATTTTTAATATCCCCTATCCCTTTAAATAAATAATTAATTAAATAAATTTTTACTATTCTGTTAATTTGTTCCTTTGCTCGACAGCTTTCAAAATATATTCAACAGCTAAATCCATTTCAGCATTTGACTGTTTTAAATATCCTGTCATCTTTTCTATATCGTCAGTATCAATATAGCTTTGTAAAAATGTAGTACTGTTTAAAACATGATCCATTCCCTTGCCAAACAAATCATGAATTTTTTCAAATTTCTTAGATGGCTCCAGTTCCAGATACATATCATAAAGAGCTTTTACTTCTTCTATATACTTTTTAACAATTTCTTTATGCCCTGATATACTAATTTTACCATCACCATAATCTTGAGAGGCTTGACCTAATTTTTTCAAACTATCAATCATAGCCAACGAAATAAGCTTACTTCCAGATATATATGTTTCTTCTATATCTGCTTCAGTATCTTCTTCTATTGATGTCTTTTCTTCTATTGATGTTTTACTACAAGCTAAAGCAAGCCCAAATATAAGAATAAAAGTTATAAATAGAGTTATGTAATTTAATATTTTTTTAATTTTCACTTTTCACCTACTTTTTTAAATCTTTTTTATAGTGTCGGAGAACTCGGAATAAATCTTTTCTCCTTTTACTTCAGACTGCCAAACCGACTCCCAGAACTCCCGATAAATTTCTTATATTTATTTATACCTCGTTGGGTATATTTATATTTTCTTTGTTTTTTTTAATAAATTCTAAAGTGTTTATTATTTAAACTAACTCCTTAAAGCTCAATCAATAGCCTTCTTATACTTTTTATATCTGTTCTTAATCTCTCTATATGCTATTTATAAAGCAATCTAGCCCTTATATTGCTGTAAGGCCACAGGGATGGAAGTTACCCTTTCAGCTCATTTTCTGTTTCCTGAATGTCACTACATAATATTTTCTAGGGGTTGCTTGGCTGGCAAACAATGCTTGCAAGCAACCTGGCCTAGTTATAATGCCAACTGTATCTACTCGATAAAAATCCCATCCTTTATCTGCTTGTTCATTGATAATGTGTTGCAAATAAGCAGCTGCCTCTTGGCCAAGATACTCTTTTTCCTTAACCTCAATTGTCGGTGGAATTTGGATCATCTTGTATTCGTAAGCCATTGTATCCTCCTTTCTGCCTCTCTTCGCTTATTTATACCTCGTTGGGTATATTTATATACCTCACCAGGTATATTTTTATCATCTTTTAAACCTGAATTATATACCTCACCAGGTATATTTTTTAAAATTTCCTTCTCTGGTATTTTCCATAATTTATAATGTTCCTCTGGAGACTTTTTTGTTTCATCCTCTTTTTCTGATTCTAATTTTTTTAATTCTGTTTCCTTTTTTTGTTATTTTTCTATAGGTATTCTTACTATAGTTATTCCTGTACCAAAAAGTTCAGGGTTTATTTCCAATTCAAACTCATTAATATTTTTTGATACTTCATAACTTAATTCCCCTGTCATTTTTCGTCCGGCTCCTAACGAACCATCTACTGAACCTTCAGTGTCTCCAAAAATTGCCATATCGTAACTTCTACCGTCTTTATCTACTATCTTAAACATAAGTATTGAGCTTATGGTTTCTTCTTCATTGCTAATATTTTCTATTGTTATGTCCACATATAAATATAAATTACCTTCATCAGGTTTAAAAAACTCACCTCCTTCAGAAGTCCTTACGCTATTTACTTTAAATTGAAGATTGCCCATTTTTATAGTATCACCGATTTCAAAAATTTCAGTTTTAGGTGTTTCCTCTATAGTCTCTTCAACTTTCTCTTCAGTAATTGGTTCTTCTATAATCACTTCTTCTTCTGTCAATTCTTCAACTTTTTCAGGTTTTACATCCTCGCCACAAGCTAAGACAAACATAAGAGTAAAGACTACAAACAAAATTATGTAAATTTTATGTTTTTGTTTTTTCATTTTTCACCTCCTTTTTTATTATTTTTTATACTTATTAAATCTTCAATTGATACATTTAACAACACTGCTAATTTCAAAATATATTTAGGTTGTGGTATATGTTTTCCTTTAACCCAATTGGAAACAACAGTTTCGCTAACTCCTAATTTTTCTGCTATCCATTTTTGTTTAATTCCTCGTTTTTTTAATATCTCACTAAGTTTTGTCATTTCTATCACCTTTGATAATAAATATAAAGTATTTATAAAGAAATGTAAACTATTTTTAAATATTTTTATGTGTTATAAAAAAGCCCAAAATTCTTAAATTTTGAGCTTCTTTAATAATTTTATCAATAATTAGTTGAAACCTTTAAAAAATGCTAATTTTATGCGTTTCTGGGCTTTTTAAAAGAATGTTAGATCTATTATTTAGCTTTTTAATATTTGTAATTCTTTTTCTAAAGTTTCCAATCTTTCTGTTAAAAATCTTATCTGCTCTTCTAAGGTCTTAGGTTTCGATTTATCTCTTTTTGTATAAAATTCCTTTAATCCTTCTTTGACTTCCGTAGAATCCATATAACAGTATATTTGTGTACTTCTGATGTCTGCGTGTCCCATTATTCTTTGCAATCTTATTAGATCGTGATTCGAGTTTTTATAGAAGTTCAGGGCAAATGAGTGCCTTAAAGTATGCATTCCCACCTTTTTTGTTATACCCACTCTTTTAGCATACCTTCGCACCATCGAATATAGATAAACTCTATCTAATTTATTCCCATTCAAAGTGCAGAAAAAATAATTTCCTTTAGGTCGATCTGCTTTATATTTTTTCAATAGATCTTGAGTATATTCTGAAAACGATAAAATTCTATCTACTCCGCCCTTACCATTTTTAACAATAATTTCTTTTTTAGATATGTTTATATTTCCAGGTTTCAGATTAGTTATATCTGATACTCTGGCCCCTGAATCCCATACTAAGGAGAGTATCGTTTTGTTGCGTAAACCTGTGGGGCACCTCTTATTTGGCTGATCAATAATTTTCCTGATCTCTTCCGCTGTGAGTGTTGTTGGGATTTTTCTCCTCATTTTTTTTAAAACCTCCTTTTTGTAATAATAAAAAACATATTAGCCAAATTGTATATTGATATTAATACAAAATAGAAAGTTTGTCAAGATGTTTACTTATTTTATTTTTTAATTAATAAATCTGCGAAGACTTTTTCGGTCTCTTTTCCTTTTTTGGTTAAGAATACTCCGAAAAAGTATAGATTTTTTAAAAGTGGGGTCTCGGGTCTCTTAAAATTTTAAATTCTCTTTTTTATAGAGCGAAAAAACTCAGAGTTGACTGAACAAACTGAACATAAATTTTTAAACCTTTTTTATAGACTCCCGAAACTCCCGATAATTTTGTCGCTCCATAAACCTTTTTTATATAGTGTGTCAAAATTGCCAAAATTGAAATATCCGAGTTGACTCCAAAAACTCCAAAAATGGCTCAATTCCTTACTTTCCCTTTTTTATAGCGTTTACATAGTTTATTTTTTATGGAGACCCGAGACCCAAATCGAGTCTTGATAGTCCCGATTTTAAATGTTAAATTCTCTTCTCTCAATTGATTTTGTTATCTTTTTCCTTATTTTTCATATTTTCAAAGAAATTTTAAAATTACTCCTTAATTTCGCGAAAGTTCAAGCGACGCTATCGCGCGGTTTAGAGGATCAAAGACTGTAGCTATTTATACCCCTATACCCTTTATTTCTTTCATCTTCTTTTTATTATGGCATAATATATAAAGATTGCAGGTTACCCATTGCCATAAGCTCTCCGCCATCTTTTATCGGTTTTATATGATCCACCATTCTTACCTCTTTTACTATTGATTCCTTTAAACAATCTTCACATACTGGATTTATGTTTAACTTATACTTCCTTAACTTCTGCCATCTATAGCTTTTATAAAATGCATGCTCTTCTATATCAGTTCTACTGTCTTTATATTCTATGTTTACTTTCTTTTTATGCTTATTACAATATGTACTGCCTGTTTCTATAAGCTTATTGCATAATGGATAGGTGCATGATTTTTTAGATCTATATGACATTTTAGGCATAAAAAAAGAGCCCTATTTGGCTCTATTCATTATCAATTTTATTTTTGGGTACACTAAGAGATTCTAATAAAAAATACCATTTAAAATTTTTTTGTCAGGTCTTTTACTTAAATGAATTTATTAATATAAAGAAGTAAATAAAATTGCACAGTCATATATTATTTATTATTATCTTTTTTGGGGTAAGATTTTTTCAATATCTTCTCTAATATCCAAGAATTCATTCTTATACTCTTTAATCTTTTTCATTAAACCATGAATAGCCTCTCTATGTTCATCCAATTCTTCATCAGGTATTTCTCTGGCAATTAGACTATTACTATCTTTATTGAACTTTAATTCTGTGATTTGTATCGGCTCCCTAACAAAAGCTGGGGCAATTTTTGCACAAAATTGTAAAGTCCAAACCAAAGATAATATACTCTCCTGAAAACTTGGAAATTTTTCCTGCCACAAAGTATCTCTTATAAATGAAAAAAAAATATCAGCACAAACTTGACCAGAACCAGCTGCTACAAAAGGTAATTTTTCATCTGCTTCTTCAACTACATAATTTGGTGTGCATAATTGTAGAAAAATAGGCTTATTTAAAAATGGTAGCGCTATTAATAAATGATTAGTTAGATTTCTTGCTGTTAAATTACCAAAAATATTACCTGTTTTTTTCCCAATTTCCAAATCTACTGCAATTATCTTCAATATAATATTTTGTATTTCTCTTTTTAACTTATTTACATCTTTAATTTTTCTAATATCTTTTTTAGGTTTATTAATTCTATTTTTTAACTCATCCCTAAATCTCTGGAAAAAACTAATCTGTCCAGAGTTAGCAATTACTACATTATTAGAAATAATTTCTATTTTTCTAACATCTTGCTTTACTGTATATTGACCCGATGAAGTTGTTAGAGTAGCTGCACAATCTGCTCCAATAACAATACCATCTAAACTTTTAATACCTGCTATTAATGTCACAACTAACCTATAAATACACTATTTTCCTTATATTCAGGATAATTTTTATAAATATAACTAATTAATTGCTGAAAAGATAATTTCCTAATACCATTGACCAATTCTTCTATAAAATTAATTGTTTCTTCTGGTAATTCTTTTATTATTTTTTTATGTCTTTCTACACCTTTAATAGTAATAGAATATTCTCTCCATTTTTTTTCTTGTGACCAATTTATACTAACTAAATCCTCATCTTCAAGTTCTTTCGCATCTACATAAATATCTCTACAGAACGGACCATAGTTATAAGGTTCAAAATCATAATAATTCTTTTTAAAATTTCCGGGTATATTTTGTTTTACTAAGAATAAACTTTTTTGTAATTGTGCAGGGGTAAATTTTTCTCCATTTGCAGCTTTTAATACAATAATTATCCAATCAGTTTTTTCCATTATTCCTCCCTTTTTATAGTTTAAATTAAAAATATAAAAATATATTATAATTCTACTATAGATATGTATTTTTATACATATATTACATCTTCATCATATATTTAAATAAATTTATAATAAATGTAACATGATCTGAACCCTAAAAGTTGGACACAAAGTTATCTAAGTTAAAAGTAACTGATGAGTCTTTATTTTATTATTAAATTTATTTTCAAATTCTTTAGGGCTTAAATAGCCAAGTGAAGAATGTAATCTTTTACTATTATAAACCTTTTCAATAAAATATGGAATTCTTTTTAAAATGTATAAAAATTTTAACTATTACCCATATAAACAAACACACAATCCCCCACATTGATGTATTAATCAATGCATCTACTAATACATAAAAAAATAAACTTCCCATAAAAACTAAAATTAAAAAACCTAATAAAATTTTCTCAAATATTGTCATTTTTCACCTCTTTTTTCAATTTTATTAATTAAATTTTAAATTCTTTAAACTATCGGAATAAAAATATCCATTGCGTTTTTAACATCTATATTAGCAAGCGTGATGTAAATCGATGTCGTGGCTGTGTAGCTAGTCTTTTAGCCTCGTCTATTTCTAACACGGTCGGCAATTTCTTTCGCCTTGTAAATCTCATTTTAAAATCACCTTAATTCTAATAACGACCATAAAATCTACTGTTTTTCTAAAAACTTGCCAAACAAGTTCTATTTTTTTATTATCTTTATCCTCTGTTTTTATTTTTATTTCTTTGAGAATTTTGCCAGCGATAAATTTATAGATCGCTCTTCTATTTTCTTTGTCTATTTGATTAATATTTTTTCTATCCGTCTTTATTTTGTTTAACTCACTTAATAGCTCTTCTCTTTTTTTTTGGGTTCATATTTCATTTATTTCCCTTTCTTTTTATCTTGGTAACTATTTAAGTTTAATAAATAAAAATTAACGCGAGACTATCCCACACGGTATAGAGCTCAAAGGCTGTAGCTTTTTAATATCCCTTATCCCTTTATAAAAATTAAAAATAACATTTTACGTTATAAATAAATATCACTTTCCCTTTGCTGTCTTTCTGTTATGACAAGATTCACATAAAGATTGCATATTATCTTCATCCCAAAACTTATCATAATCTCCTCTGTGTGGTTCTATATGATCTACTACTGTAGCAGGGGTTATTATACCCAGGGTTAGACATTCAACACACAACGGGTTTTCATTAAGATACATCTTCCTTACCTTACGCCATCGGCGATCATAGCCCCGGGTGGTTGATGTAGGACGTTCTCTTTCTTTTTGCTTCTTATGCAAACTGCAATAACTACTACCTTTCTCTGCTTTATTTGGACATAGAGAGTATTTACAACCTGGGCGAGGTTTATATGGCATTTAAACTCCAATAAAAAAAGAGCCCTCCTTCTGGACTCTTAATATTAATTTTTATTTCGTTAGCCACCTCTGGCTAATTATATTAAAAATATAGCATATTTTTATTAAAAATAC
>JAHLWJ010000411.1 GCA_019057975.1 Promethearchaeota archaeon
CAGAATGGTCAACATGACAATGAGAAAGAGCAATTGCTTTAAGATTATGAATATCACCTTTAAGGGGTAACCGTTCTTCCCCTTTAAATCTAATACCGTAATCTAAAATGCATTGAGCGCCACTTTTTGATTCAATTAATATTGCTGAGCGTCCAACTTCTCTGCACGCACCGAGGAATTTTATAAGTACCATTATTAACTCATTTTCAATAATTAAATATTTTTTTCTAGTGGATAGGGTAAACTAAAAAAGAATAATAATTTTTTGATTAGGAAATTATATCATAGATAACCACTTCTCATTTTTTTACTATAACTTTATATAGTGATTTCTAAAATGAAAGATTAAGGATGCCGCTTTATTTCCTTCTTCTGTTAAAATAAATTTTGTAGGAGTTTTGGGGGGTTTTCCAGCTAATATATCAACAAATTTCCGGAGAATAGAATTTCTCTTAAAAACAGACATTACAGCGTTTCTAGTTATTTTGAAATGATCTTTTAAATCGTTAGAAGTAGTAATAGAGCCAGATTCTGTTAAATTGTAAATCAAAGTTAAGTATTTCTCAATATTTCCATTTATAATATCAAATTTCTCTAATGGGTTCCTTACTACTAAATCCTTACTGTCTAATAGAGTAAATTTTTTGGAAACTTGAATGTAATCATCAAAAATTTTTGTTATTATGTCTTCATCTCCGAAAATTTCATTTAATTGGTCTTTAGCTTTAAAATGAAGTACGCTATGACAGTTTGTACAAATATAACCTCCTTTTTCCTTTTCTAAGATTTTAATAATTTTTGAACATGATAGATGAAATAAATCACTGGCATTTACGGTTTTTAATTCTTCATCTATATGATGGAAAATAAATGAAGGTAGATGTTTTCTTGTGCTAAATTCTTTGCAAGTGTGACAAAGATCTCCATAAAATAGTTCTAAAATATATTTTTTCTTTATTTTTCTTAAAATTTTAATCCTGATCTGAGCTTTTTTTTCTGTTGAGAGATCCTTTGTTAAACGGAAATTATTTACTGCTGTATAAATAATAAGATGTATAAGGTCAGCAGGAAGAGATAATAAATCTTTCCAATTGATAAGGTAATAAAAATAGCCGAAATATTTATCATGTAGTAAGAAATGATGAGCTCTACAAATGAGAATTACTTTTTCTGTCTCCATTTTCTCTATTAAATCTTCTAAAAAATTTGGGTTTGATTGATAGTGAGTAAAATAACTATAGAGGTTAGAAGCTGAATACTTTTTTTCTTTATTACCATCAGAATGATGAAAATCTAAAGCATCTAACCTTTGAATATCGGTATTTAAATTTAAACCTTCTCTTTTACATTCAGGACATTTTCCTCTTCCATTATTGAAATATATTCCGTTATATATATTTTTAATAACATATAATTTTAGTTTCTTACCTAGAACTTTTCTATAATTATTTATTCTTTCAGGATTTTCTTTAAAAGATGCTACTCGATATGGAAAAAAATTGGGGTATTTTTCTTTTAAATGATCAAAAATCCATGTAATAGTAAGAGAGAAACCCTTAGCTTTTTGGAATAGGTTTATATTTTTTTTCTCTAAGTGATCAGCTAGATATTTAATTACTAAATAAGCACCAATTGTTTTGTGAATAAGACTATATTTAATTATTTGTTTTACTACTTCAGCTAAATCAGAGAAGTATTTATTAAACTCATGTTGATGTTGAGTCGCAATTTCATGCAATTGACTAAGTTGCTTTTGTGTTAATTGTTTGGGGAGATTTACATTTTTTAAAACATTCTCCCTTAAGAGTACAACGAGATCAGAAATTATGACTTCTTTATAACTCATCAGTTCAAAAAAATATGCAGCGAAAATCTTGTTTATACTCGAAAGATTATATTTTGTAAGCAGAAATTCTTTTCTTGGATATAATCTTTTAAAAAATTTTGTGTATAACTCAGAGATGCGACTATTACTTGTATTCACTAAATTAGATATTTGTCGCACACTAATCTTAGGCATATTTTTGTTTGAAAGGGCTACGGTGTAGATGATCGTGCTTGCGATAATTCTAGGTTTAGTGTTTAAAGGGAGGATAAGATCTTTATTTTCAGCTCTTAGAATAAACTCTTTTAATATCTCTACAGATTTTAGCCATATTAACTCTTTTTGTTCTTTGGTAGCTTCGATTAAATTATTTAAATTTTTTAAATTTACAGCTATTTCTTGTTTAAAATGATATATCTCCCCTTCATTTCCTTTAAGTATCTTTTCAATATCCTTTTTATTTAATTCATTGCATAAACCGGCTTTTGAAAATTCAAAATATGTGGAAAAAAGCTCAAACGCGGAGATTCCCTTTGTTACTAATGTTGGTGATTTTCCTAATAACAAAGTACAAGTTCCAGCGTGAAGAATCTTGTCGTATTCCATTTTAAGCATTGAAAGAGATTGATTTTGTTCCATGATTTCACTTCTTTTTTTTTCTTTTGAAATTTGAATTTCATTTAAATGGGTTTTTAACCAAGTCTTAAGAATCTTTCGCACATCCTTCGAAAATATGTGTAATTCCTTTGAATCATGAAACAATTCAGGGTATTCACGTAGCTTTCTTAGGAAATTTGAATATTCTTCAGCAATCGTTTTTAATCCCAATCGCAACATTCCAACACGCTTTTTTGAGTTACCTTTATCTTTAAGCGATTTTTTTTGCTTTCTACTTATTAACTTCATATAGCTTTTTGATAAACCATCCATATACTGCGAAACAATTTGAGCACCCCTTCCTAAAGGGTTACTATCCAACCATCCATTTATAAAAGCCTGAAGATCATATGGGGCTTTTTTTTTGATCAATGTTGTTAAACTTGCTGGAGGAAGGCCTGATAAATCATATAAACATGCATTTACTGCTTGGAGAAAATTCTCAATAAATTCATCTACAAAAACCAAGGATAATTTGTGTTTCGAACAGATTGGATATTTTCGAAATCCAAGAATCCCGAATTTTAGCGGCTTCACTTTTTCCATATTTTTACATCCAAATTGTGGACAAATTGCTATTCGATCTTCTCCCACGATTTTTCTGTTTACTTGGCTGTATTTTTCAATCATTCGACGATCCTCACCCTCTGATTGTCTCTTTTTGTTTCAAATTGAGTCCTTTCATTTAATTGAAGTAATTTTGTTGATTCTTTCTCTAACTGCAAATAGTTCTGCTTTAATTCTTGATAAAAATCAAGAAATGGTAAATAGAGAGCACCTTGAGCACTACATAAAACACTTGCAATTTGAATTACTACATTTAATAATCGAGGATGAGGGTGAACTTCGAGTTCCGAAAGATTATGCAGCCTTTTCCAAATATCACTACTGAGAGATTTCATATCTTTTAAAAGTTTTGTCGTAAAATAATTATTTTTAGTTCTTATTTCTTGCATTAGAATTTGGATACAATCTGCAATTGTTCCATCCTCAACCCTAATTGTTTTAAGTATTTTGACATATTGGGAAAATAATGAGGAGAGATCAATTTCAATCTTCAATATTGACTCCTTTTTAGGAGTTTTTAAACCCTCTCGCGATTTTGAAAATCTAGAACGAATAATTGCACACTTATAATTTAGGTAGGAGCGTAGCTGTCTTGATAACTCGCTTATTTTTTCAGAACCTTCTAACACACACCACTCAAGAAATTCGTGGTCCTCTTCATAATCTAAAAAGAAAGGATCGCTAGGTAAATCATGAGTTCCTATAAAATTTATTTTTTTATTATACATACTTTCTTTTTCAAATCTTCATACATAAAGAAAAAATAAAAAAATGAAAATTGCAAATGAAGATTATCGAAAATATTATCCTAAATATGTATAATGGAGAGAGTTTTAGTCAACAATCAAAAAACTTTTTACATAGTTAAAACAATCCAAAAATATCAAGTTTTTTATTTAGTTAAATTCAAACATAAAAAAATAGGATTTAAATTATGAAATTTGAAGGTAAAGCTGAAATTGGAATAATTGGTGGAACGGGATCGGATATAGAACTTGAAAATGTTGAAGAGCTAAAAATTTATACACCTTATGGCCACACCTCTGATTTTATTCAAGTAGGTGAGTTTAAAGGTAAAAAAGTGGCATTTATTTCACGACATGGAAAAGGCCATACAATACCTCCACACAATGTAAATTCTAGAGCTAATATATGGGCATTGAAAGAATTGGGAGTTAAAGGAATAATCTCACCATCAGCTGTTGGATCTTTAAAAAAGGAGCATGGTAAAGGTAAACTTATCATGGTAGATCAATATATAGATAGAACAAAAAAGAGGTTAGATACTTTTTA
>JAHLWJ010000412.1 GCA_019057975.1 Promethearchaeota archaeon
ATCTAGCTCCTATTGTAATTTATTTAGTCTTTTATTCGTGAATTATAAAAAAAATAAGTATTATTAACCAAATATGCGTTAAAAATAAATAAATTGATTTTCTATTTAAACTTAAGATTAAAGACAATAATTAAATTCAAATTTATAAAATGTTGATAATTCAAAATGGCAGAGGATCAAACACAAAAAATTGACTATATAAAGACTGTATTTGCTCATAATCAAGGATTAATAGAATTAGCTGATACAAAAGCAAATATTGTCTTAGGAATTAACTCAATATTAATTCCTTTAATTTTTGGATTTACCACTGTAAATTTTATCGATCTGTTAGATAAAAACCTTCAAGTTCACGCAATGCTATTAAACACTTTTTCGCTTACAGGATTATTACTCTTAGGAACTTCATTTGTTTTTTCTATATTAGTGATAAAAGCTCGGCTTTCAGAAGAATTAGAGAATTTTATTTTTTTTGAAAATATTTTAAAGACAGAATATGACGATTATAAAAACAATATCTTGAACATGAATGAGGAAGCAATTCTAGATGATTATCTAAAAGAAATTTATACATTAGCAGGTATTAATAAAATAAAATACAATAGGTACGAATGGACATTGAGGTTTTTAATTTCTGGAATTATTTCCCTAATCAGTGGTTATTTCATTTTAGCTGTTTGTAACTATCTTATTATATTCTAATAAAAGGGTAAAAATATGAACATTAATCATTATCGTGAAAATGTGTTAAAACAATTTCTACAAAAAAGAAAGGATCACCCAGAAGAATCTGGGAGAAAAGTTCCTGTGGATATAAATCAGTTAGCAACGGGAGGTATTAGAGTAGTTGATGCTCCTGTAATGGTTTTTGATATTGCAAACTCTCAAGCTTCAATGGAAAAACTGGGAGAAAAAAGATATATGGAGTGGTTAGGGATTGCACTCCACTGTTTTTTTCATTGTGTTGATGATTATAAAGGAACAATCGATAAATATACAGGAGATGGAGCAATGGTATCATTTTCATTAGGAACAAAGGAGGAACGATGCATTAATGCTAAAGAATGTGCTGTGAAGATATCCCAAATTCTTAATGAAATTTTAAATCCTTTATTTGGAGAAAAAAATTACAAAATTATGAATGTTAGAATTGGAATAGATTTTGGAAAAATTAGAATTGAGAAAATAGGTAAAAAAGGAAAAAGCCAACTAATAATTATTGGAGGTGCGGCTAATTATGCTAAATCGTTAGAAAGTAAAGGAAAAGAGCTAAAATTCGATCAATACACTACAATTTGTTTTGGCTATGATTTTTTATATAGTATTCCAAAAAAAAATGTCACTAATTCCGAAGGTAAAGCAATTTACAGACAGATTGGGACTTTTTCAGGCTCTTCAGAAATGGATAGTTCAAAACCCTATAAAATATATGAATATGAGGGGCGAATAAGGCCTTAATCATCTTTTAATCATTCATAAAGAAGGAAAACTAATAAATAGGCTCATTCCATATCTGCTTTTTTAGGAGGGGGCAACACGGGGGAAGGGAGAAAAGATAAAAGAATAATTTAGATTATGGTTTAAACTAACTAGATTCATTCTGATGAATGTTCTTTGATATATTGCATAAATTCTCTAAGACTGTTCAATGTTATTGCTTTCTTCAGATTATCATATTCATCAAACTCATCTTCTTTCACAGCATCTAAGTCAATACAATTTTCTCTTTTTATAATACCATCATCAAATTCATTTTCGAATTTTCTTTTATCAGAAAATACAGAAGTAAAAGCATTACCAATCTTCCCTTTTTTAGCCAGAATAACTCCGTTTTTAGTCGCAATTTGATTATATAAAATGAGGTATTTACCAATAGCGATATTATTTCCTTAAAAAGCTTTTATGATTTCAATAAATTCATTTAAGTCATTATAAAAATGAAAGTATTAATTTTAACAATCTGTAGACAAGGAATACTATTGGTATAAGATATATCAGAATATCTATAGGTGTTAATAAACCGGAATTTGCTAGAATGAATATTCCAAATAGCCATCCAACGATATAAGAAGTTGCCCAGAAAGACATTTCCCTAATAAGACTTATCATACCACCTATGCTTATTAAATATAAGATCAAAATGAAATAGGAAGGAAATTGTCCTGTACTGACAAGACTGGATATAATAATTGGAATTATTAATCCCAAAACTATTTCCAACAAAGCACGGTTTAAACCGTCTTCAAATTTATCTAACATGGTTATGGGACACTCTTTAAATTTTAAAAAACTGGGTTTTTGATAATAATATAAGAAATAGAATATATTAATGTTATTGAAGAATCATACAAGGAGTGTAATCCTCACCCATATCAACTGGGAGAGTTTTTCCGATCCCAAAGTTCATATGAAATATGAATAGTATTATTGCGATGAGTTCAAGGTAGAAAAGTACATACTCCAAAGTCTTCCTATTTTGATCTCATAAAGAGATAAGCGAATAATTGAATTAAAAAAATTGTAAAAATTAAATTTGATCATTATTAGTAAATTAAGTTCCGTACTCATCAATATTGATAAATTTAAAACGCTTGTAATTGCAATTAAAACATCTAACTTCTAATTGAGGAGGTAACGATGGACAAATGATTCCTTTTGGACTATATAATTTTTTTGTACATTTTGGACATTCAAATATAGTTTCTACAAGAGGAAATTGTTTATATTCATTTAACAGTTTGCATAATCCTTCTCTAAAGTTTTCATCTTCCATGAGTTCCCAAGTTTGAACTAATAAGAACAAAACCTCAATCATATAGATTAATTTTATCATTTTTATGTTGTATTAAAACAGGTTATTTTAATATATTAAGTAGAGTTTTTAGTAACAACATAGTAAAAGTATATACCATTTCAGCTTCCCATTCTTCCACATCTCGATCATTTCCGTGGCCAGAATCTCTAGAATTACGTATGGTTCCAACTAAGTTAATACAAGATTGAATTAGTTTATCAACTCCCAACCATACAGTATTATCGCATTTAAATAATTTATCGTGGTTTTTTCTTATTTCATTAACCAGTAATCCGATTGTCATTTTTTCATATTTCTTTTTATTACTTAATAAAATCTTATAGAATAATTCAATAGCTTTACAGCAATATAAAGCAACATCATTCCACTTCTTCTTGATTTTATGTTCCAATGCATCATCTAGAGTTTTTAATACTCTTGGATATTTTTGAATGTAAGCATATATTCGACTTTCTTCGACATCTTCCACAGAGGATCCAATTAATCTGATCTTTCCACCATTACATTTATATAATCCTTTACCTAATAATTGCAATACATCAGTAATGATATCATCGAACTCTTTTGAAGTCATAAGATTTTGGTATGTATTTTCTCTAATGATTAAATCGCGAAAACCAAATGTTCGTTTAAACTGTACACTTATATCATTTTCTGTTCCATAATATCTATGTTCTCGATTT
The DNA here is from genome assembly GCA_019057975.1 of Promethearchaeota archaeon. The sequence goes on from JAHLWJ010000412.1 coordinate 3,499, forward strand.
AGGATTTCTTCAATCCTCCGGTGATCATCTATTCCTACTTTTTCCCATCCTCCTTCATTATCATAGAAACTTAATCTAGTAAACATCTCATTGATCCATACATTAAGCTCCTTAAATGCATTATTCATTTCTATGTATTCCTTGGTTTCTGTATAACCAATTTTTTCTATTAAAGAATATAAGTGATTTATTATTTGATCTTCTACTCGATTAATCTCTTGTGGGACTAGACTAAGACCTCTCATCATATCTTGTAGATATAAATAATCTAACGATGAAACAGCAAAACCATTCTCTTTGCAAGAAATAATTATTATGTAAAGAGAAAATTCTCTATCTTGTTTGTATTCATTGTAAATTTTCCTAAAATGAAAGGGATAGTGTCTAACTAAATTCTCTAGCTTAGTTACCCCTTCTTTCTCATTTTCCGCAGGATAACGAATTTTTTTAATATTCAAAACACCCTCGGAGTTCATTGCATTTTTATATATTTAATTCCATATATAATAGAATAGACTTCCAGTTTATAAATAAATTCTAATTAAAACTTATGAACGGTATGGATTAGCAAATTAGATAATCCATTTTTCAAAGGAATTTTCATTGAAATCAGACTATGAATTTACCATTCAATATGAAATTTCATCACTTAAGATAATTAATGAATAGAAAAATACTATAAAGTAAAAAAAAAAAAAGTTTGGAGTATAAAACTCCAGAACATACCCCCTCAATAATATACTCGTCTCACCTCTCATTTTCGAAACATGTATCGTCTAACATTCACACAAATCTGATTCACTCTAAGCCTGAACCTTGAGCTCCTCTTTCGAATGCCA
>JAHLWJ010000413.1 GCA_019057975.1 Promethearchaeota archaeon
TGGAAATGGCCCGTGAAGGATTCCGATTAAAAATGAAAGACATTTCTGATCCTGCCATATCGTCCTTTGTAATTTTATAATTTATATTCCATAATAATTAAATTGAAAAAATATTAATTAAAATTTTTAGTTATTGAAAATAAATTGTTTTAAGAGAATGCTTTAAACCTAAATTCTTACTAATATTTATTGCATACATCCAGATATCTTCATCCCATTTGGTGTCATCTTCTTCAAGATTTAGAACTTGTCGAACTGCTTTTATTGTTGATGAAGAATTAGTTTGTTTATTTGTTTTGGATTTTTCCTCAATGAAATTTTTAACAATAGTTTTTATTTGCTCAGGTGCAAGTTCAATTGATTTTACAGGAACACTTGGTTTTATTTCACGAGTTATTTCTTTAGTAGTAATTTCTTCTTGATCCCTTTCTCTTGAGGTAAATGAAGTAATATCTACCGGTTTTTTAACTTTCTCTGGCATTTCAGTTAATTTGGGTAAAGTTATCATTTTTTCTCTTAACTTGATAGGAGATAAATCAATTTTATTTAAAATATATTCAACTTCTTCTGTAGTTGGATCCCTTTCATAAATCTTATTAAATTGTGTAATAAACGAGACATATGCTAGTTCTAAATCATTTAGCGGACTAATACGACCTAAATTAACACTCAACTCTTCTGGGAGGTTGTATCTATGTTTAATATCCAGAGGTACATTTGTAATCCATGTTACATAATCTAAAGCATGCTCTTTCAATAGAAGATAAGTTTTTTCGATATCACGTTTAGATATTTCTGTACCTTTTCGATAAATCTTGACTTCAATTCCAAGTTTTCTAATAAATTCTGGACCCTCTCTTCCAAAAAACTCTAAAAAAATATCGGGTCTTTTCTTTGAGCGCCCTAATGGAGGTTCATGAAGCACATCGGTTAAATAATGGTAATCAGGATGATTTGCTAATACTTTAAAGAACTTACAAATACCTTTTTCAACCATAGTGGATCTGAATTTATCTTGAATAGAACTATCTAATAACATAGTTCTTAACTCCTTTTGTTCAATAAAAGATAAAGTTACATCGTCTCTCTGTCTAAAAATTTTGAATGCTTTGAAAAAATTATCAATATGCTTTAATTCATTATTTTTTCTATATGTTTCTATTAATTCGTATAAATTTTTTAAAGTCTTTCGTAAATCTAGTCCATTGTTTTCGTATAAATATTTAAGACTATTTTTTCCGAAAGGAAATAAAGCATACTTAAGAGGTGGTTCAAAATTAAAATTATTCCAAAAAATTTGTAAATATTTGTTAATAATTTGTATTACACTATCTGATTCTATACTTGTTAAAGCAATTGTTTTTGACCAATTATCTAATTGCAACCTTTGATCTTCTTGCAGCACATCATGAAAAACAGAATAAGCATCTAATGTGCCTGATAAAATTATTGTTAAAAATTTCTTTTGCCTTAAATTTAATAATAGAGAAAAAAGGTTTGAAAAAATATTTTCCTTTTGTTGAGAGATTCCTGCTTCCATATGGTCAATAATCAATATCAATGTGGTTTTTTCATTAAAGGCCCATCTAAATAATTCAATGATTTCGTCTATATATTTTGATGCATCATTATCAGTTGTAATATTGAAGCCTCCATATAATGCATTACCCTTAAATGCATTAAGAGATTTGAGATATTCAGGATTTTGAATATGGGCTTTCCAGAAAATTAGTAAAAAATTTAGATCAATAGGAATTGAATCTTTTAATAGAATAGCATTATTGTTGAGTAATTCAAAAATTTTTTGAGTAAAAATTGGATCATTAATACTTTCTGAAATATATTCCAGATTTTCCGTTAAATTTTTTATTTGATCTCCAGAAAATTTATTTGAAAGTTGTTTATAAAGCTTTCCTCCTTTTTCCTTAAAAATTGTAATAAATTTAGCAATAGTATTCAATAAAAGTATATTTATTGTTGTTGTCTTCTCAATTTTTGAAATAATTTGTCGATATAAGGATTTCATTTTAAAATCTTCAGGCTGGGCACTAGTTTCCAAATATACAACAGGGATTGGATAAACCTTATTTAATTCTTTAACTGCCCAACATATTAATGTTGATTTGCCTATTCCTTGTTTCCCCATTACTCTTATCAATTTTGGTTGGAAAGAGCTAACACTATTATTAATTTCGTTTAAAATTTCAGTTAATTGATCATCTCTACCAATGCAAAAAAAAGGAGGATTATTATAATAATTAACGGCTATGGGAGGCTTTGGGAAAGGATTTACAGTTTCTGAATTTAATAGAACTGATTTACAACTTTTAAACCAAGCTTTTTGTTCCTTATTTTCGAATAGCGACATAAACTTGAACTACATTTAAATTTGTATTTTCTATTTTAATTTAAACCAAACAAAGGTTTTACCATCTTGGATTAATGGTATTCCTTCGACATTTTTTCCTGGTTGTAAATCAATCTTATAATTCATGAACAATTCATACAACTCTGAGTGAACTCTTTCAATAGACCACGGTATATATTCTTGCATTTTTTCTGTCAATACAGAGATAGGAACAAAATCACCAAATTTCTTTTCGGATGAATTATATACTGTTTTTAGAATCCTAAAAAAGTGTGCATCAGACACATCTCCTAAACCCTCTTTCTTTTTAGAAATTAAAGTCCTATTTTCTAAGGTTTTTAATCGATATTCGAAATTATCCAACTTAGATAAAATTTTTTGTATATTTAATTGAACTTTAAGTAAAATTGTATTTTCTATTGGTTGAATTGAAGTTATTTTCGAAGAAGGTTTTTTTTGCTTTCTTTTCCAATTTAAAAAGCCTTTTGTGACAGCTCCGCGCCAAATTGCATTTTTTCCAGTATCTGCTTCAAATTTTTCCATTAATTTTTTGTCTTCAGAATCTATCAATTTAACTCATATACTTATTATTTTTCAGCCTTCTAATTCTATTTTATTTTCTTTTATTAATATATCTAATTAATTTTTTTAGACATTTTACTAAATCAATTTGAAATTTTTTATAAATTTACAATCGTTTTTATAACCTAGAGAAGATAAGAGATTTAAATTCAGAACTTTTTTAAATTTTTATCGACTAACAATAAAGAATTATTTTAAGAAGTAAATTTCTACATATAATTCTTATAAGCCGTTGGTGGCGAAATGTCCCTTCCTTTTAATTCTCCCATGATTTTTCCTACTTTTTTTGATATTGAAATGGTTACCGGTAATCTTTTACAAAAATCAGTACTATTCCAATCCAATTTTGTTAAATTAATAATATCTCGTGCTAGCGTCTCAGTATCGCTGTCAACTTTCTCTATAATCACTTCGATTGGTTTGGGGATCATGCTTCCTGGATATGTATCAAGACAAGGAATATAACCTGTAGTGTAAAGATTGAAAACCTTTTTTTTATTAGAATTTCTCTCAAATACAGAACCACGAGCTATCGGGTAATCCGTTGAGGTAATTGCATTGAAATGACAATTTTCTTTAATGTGAATAAAATCTTGGATTTCAATATTTTGAGCTGCTTTTGAAAATCCTTCATTTTCTTCTTCAGTATATTCTGATTTTTTATGTACTACGATCCGATTAGGGTTAACATTGTTATGTTGTCTTTTATATAGACCGATTGCCTGTGATAAAATGTCTTCAGCTTGCTCTTTCGTAAGATTAGTCCTTTTTATATCTTCCTCATGTTCAACCATTATCTCTAATCCTCTGGCGATCTGAGAGTCACCTGTTCTCATATAAACTTGAGCTATCGCTGCTTTGATAACCACACTGTCTCTTTTATTAATATCATAATAAAAAGAAATACCAACATGAATCGTATCGGGGTTTAAATCTGCTAATTTCCAGGGAATTCCCGAAAATTTATAATATTGTGCCACTGCATAATTCCAAGCAACTGAAGCGGGATCTTCCAGATTACCTCCTTTCAATAGTAAAGTTTCGGGGAGCATTAATTGCGTTGGGATTTTTAACTCATATCCTAAAACCTTAATATAGTTATGGAAATCATAAAATAAAGGACGTTCTTTTTCATCCATAGAAGCAATTCTCTTTAAATCACTAAATCTTCGAGTACTCAATCGAATTTTGTCAGCTTTCGTAAATGGATCTCTACAAACCTTTAATATCTTTTTCGGAAGTGCAATAATTACAACTGGTGTTGGCGAATTTTGCCCACTTAGGTCTTTTAAAATCTGCTCTATTTGATTTGAAAATTCAATAATTCTTTTCTTACGATTAGTCATATTAACAATTTTATCTATATCTTG
>JAHLWJ010000414.1 GCA_019057975.1 Promethearchaeota archaeon
GCTATAAAGCAAATTTGTAGAAAAAACTAATCTTTTTTGTTTTATTGGTTTTAATTCCTTCTTTTTTGGTTCAATTTGTTTTTCTTCGGGTATCTTTGGTGTTTCTTCAGGTTCTTCTTCCTTTTCCTCCTCGGTAGAGAACCTCTCAATAATATCTAATAGTTCTCTGCGATATTCTTCTGATGATGGAAATGGGCTATCCAAGTGTTTTCTTTCCAATTTCTCTTCGAATTGAGAGAGATATTGTAATTTCTCAAAATCGGATTCAATAAGATTTTTTAAGGAATTTGTAGACTCTTGCAATTCATCGGTCACTTCCATACTATATAATTCTTTATTATCCAACTTTCTTAAATTCTCTTTATACTGAATCCAATATTTATGGATCCCAAATATCACAGAATTAGTGATAATTTTACTTTCACTAATATCCAAAAAATCAGCAAGTTCTTTTATCTTCGCATAAATATCAGAATTTTTTTTAATTTTTTCGATTTTCACATCACATCTTATAACTTACTGGAGCTTTCTACTTTTTCTCCTAAATAACATTAGGTATACAATTATAAAGGTAATGCAGGAAATAATAATGAAAAATATTATTAAAGGGATAAAGAAATTATAACGAGTTTTCATTAGACTTAATTCTTCCGGAGATAAAGTTAGATTAACTATACCAAAGATAATATATGGAATTGCATAAACCACCCCAATCATTAGTCCATACTTTAATACTCCTCTTAATACTGCTCTCATCTCTATCTTGATAGGGTGACGATAAATAAAATCTACCATAAATGTTAGTAAAATTGTACTCGAAAGAAATAATACCGGAAATATTATCTTAATATTAAAAAGAAGCTTATCAGATAAAAGTTGAAAAAATTGGATAAATCCGCTCCAGTCAATCGGTGTCCCTGAGCCTTTTTGAATATCTAGCACTTTAAATTGTATCATAAGGCATGTATTAAAATACAAGTCTGAACTGTTTCCATAGGTAAGTGCAAGATTACCAGTAACATCATCAATTCCATCTCGATTTTGATCGATACACCTATTTAACCAAATCAATTCACTCTCAAAATACAATTCTTTTTTAATAAGATTATTATATAATCCTAAAATAAGCCCAGAAGTGGAATTTTCTGTAATAGGAATCATGGTAACCCAGATAGTAGTATCAAGAATAGGATTCAGAGGGTTATAATCTTCATCCTCATCAGATACCCACACAGTATATTCTATCTTTACATCATCATATTTTTCAATATTATTAGTATCGTTGCTAAATATCATTATGAGTAAGACAAATATTAAGCAAAATACTATAACCGGTATAATCGTTTTAAGATGATATTTTTTGACAATATTCATGTGAGTTTAATATCTATTTTATTATTAATAATAATTATAAAAAGAAAAAAATAAGTTAAAAAAATAGTTGTATTACTTTTTCTTACTTGTTCTTTTTAACAATAGCACTGATATCCCAATTACCCCAATTAGTATTGCAATATCATATCCATGAATAGCTCCGTTTCCATCTCCATTTCCATCTCCATTTGTGGTAACCTCTTGAACAGTCATAGTAATTGTATCCGTAATGGAATAACCGTAATCGTCCGTAAAATTAACGGTATAGACATGATCGCCTACGGCTAGACCGTCTGGAACATTGTACGTAACTGCTACTTCGCTTGCCCATAAGCTTGGACCTACTACTATTCCGGATCCCTGAAGCTCGATCGTGTAAGTATCTGGGTTTGGCTCTGTTGCCGTCCACGAAATACTCACCCCTGTGTAGTTAGAATAAACGGTAAAATCGCTAGTGGCACTTGATATTGTTGGTGCTGCCATATCTGGTATTCCTTCGAGAAGCAACAAATTATCAATTACTCGAGCATAATCGCTAGCTTCTAAATTTACCAACGTTGTAAATCCCCCACCACTAATTTGTGGACCACTTCCTTGAGGACCTCCTTGAGGAGGGATTATCTGGATTGTATTATTTTCTACAATAGTTCCGGTACAGCCTATTTGATCTACCACAAATTCATTATAAAGATAAAGGGCTAAAGTTCCAGCAAATGTATTGTTTAGAACTCTCGCATAATCAGAATATGCAATATACATTCCCGCATAATTCATGTATGTGTTGTTTAAGAAGTTTTGTTCTATGATAGCAGAATCACTTTGCCCCACTAAAATTGATTCAGTGTAATCAAGAAAATAATTATCAAAGATTGTTACATTGTGACTTAGATAAGCTACCATGACCCCTATACTCCATGGGATTGTATAGTTATCACTAATGAAGATATTTTCCTTAACCGTAATATTCCTGCTATACCAATCGACATAAACCCCCTCAAAGCAATAATTAATTGTGTTATTCATAACGATTCCATTTTGTACGGTTCTTAAGTAAATACCAGAATCATATTCTTCTGGACCCGATCTGAGAATAGTACAATTACGAATAATGAAGGGTTTGATTGAATTGCGAATCGAGATACAATTTTCAGAATGGATTTTTCCAGGAGTTTCGGGTACGTCAAGTTGACCATCGATATATACATTTTCTATTACATAGGGATCAGCCCATGTGCCAGAACCACTACACCAATCATAGGTAGAATTTGTATAACTCCAGTCATAGCTAGGATCGGAGTCATCGACAAGAATTTTAGAGCCTGTAAGATTCCAGTATCCAGCACTCTTGGGTCGTAGCCCAACTTGGCTCACTTCGGAACTAATTGTACCTAGAGAAACATTAGAAAGACACATTATGCTTGAAATACATAAGGAAAGAATAGCTCCAAATAAGAAAATAAATCGTGTTTTTTTAGTTATTTTAATTTTATTCACCTATTTTTTAATTAGATTATGTCTTAAGTTTGTTGATAATATATTATCCAACATATATATTTAATAATTTCCACCTAGAATTTGAAAAGGACCCAACTATTAATGGATTTTTTGTACACATGACTTTTATTTTCTGACTTTTTTGGTCAAAAATCAAAGAATTTTTTTATCTCAAATTATTTATCATTCCAGATTATTTCTCGATAAAAACTTAAAACAGTAGTTCTAAATTCAGTTAACCATATCTTTAATTCTGGGTTTCCTGATAGTTTATATGATACCCCCTTCCTTTGGGATTTGTTAATAGGGGTCTTTTTTATGAGATTTCCCTTAGAGTAATATCCAATATATTTATAGATCGTTACTCTATTTAATCCCGTTCCTATTCTAATCTCCTTAGGTGTACATCCACTATTTTTATCAATAAAGTCGTTAAATAAATACTTATTGCGACACCATCTTAATTCCTCTAATTCAATCCACTTTACTTCTTGATTTTTCTCATTTATAAGCATTCCAAAAACCTTTATATTTTATGAGTAGCAGTTTTTTATATAGAGATAAGACGAATCTATATAAAGGAAAAATTTTCAAGATATCGAAAAAAGATCATAACGGTCTATAAAAAGGAAAAATTTTCCGATAGGTTTTTTGTACAAAAATTTTGTCTACACCCGTAGACAAACTGAGGAATTTCTTAATTTTTTGAACACATAAATCCATCCTACTTCTTCCAACCAGTTGAAAAAAACATTTATATATTTGACATTCATTTATAATATCTGTTGTAAAAGATTTCAGACCAATCATGACTCTAATCAAACATTATAAAATGAGAGGAGAAGGATGTTTCTCCATTTTTAGAGCTATTTTACATCGAAGTAAAGTAGAATGTTTCTTTATAAAGATGGGTTTGGAATAAAGATAAAAATTAAAAATTAAAGGAATGAGTGAAAAATGGCAATTAAAAATGATTTTTCCAATTATCATGACTTCTCCATCTCAAAGGCTTCCAAAAAAGAGTGTTCAGTATATATTCCTATAGATAAAATTATTGAATATTCTCTTGAGGAATTCAAGCCTGAGAGGCGTGTATATGCCAAAAGACAGATTGATTCATATCAAAGGAAGATCGATATGTTATTTGCCCTAAACCACCTTGAAATGAAGCCGATGTATATTTATCGGATTAATAAACTCATTAGATATGAGAGAGGTGAGATTACCGAATGAGGAAATCATTAGGGATTAAATTGGCATTAATTTTAGTATTAATTCTATTAATGAATGTAGTGGCACACACTACAGGGGAGTCTGTTTCGTTATTTAGTATTATCTACTATAACTATGTTGCTATTTCTATTGCTTGTTACATTTATATGCTTTCCATATCGGCCATCTTTTTAACTACTTCTCTACGATCTATATGGGATAATTATAAATTTAAAACC
>JAHLWJ010000415.1 GCA_019057975.1 Promethearchaeota archaeon
CCAATAGTAAAATGAGATATGTCTTTTGGAGGGGTGAAGGCTGACCAATCTTTATTCGGGAGACCACAATCTGGGGCGATATTTCCGATTGCAAAAAACTTCCGGTTTAATTTCGCATACTTTTCTGAAATATTCTCAGCAATGCGAAAGTGAGATCCCCATGTTGCCATATCTCTCTCTAATTTAATTATTTATAAAAATATTTAGGATTAAGGAGAATCACATCTGAATAATCAATATAGCAAAGAAGTTATTTCGAAAAGCTGTTTTTAGCTATTATTCATTAAAGAGAGAATTATTTTTAAAGGGTAATATACTTAATTTAGCTAATTAAAGAGTCTAAGCACAAGATTCTCGAAGTGTCTGGGTGGAAATAACGCTTATATGTGAAGAAATATTTGAAGAAATATCAAATTTAAAAAAAAGAATAAAAATGTCATCAAAAAGACCAATAAAACAATTATTAAGCGAGCATAAAACAGCGATTCTTATAGCACTTATACTTATCGCGGGTGGTTCAGTTGGTACTTATTTTGTAATTGATTATATGAATGCCCAAGATCCAAATCAAATAACTCTAGCAACAACAACCTCTACATATGATTCGGGTTTACTCGATTATTTACTCCCAAAGTTTACACAAGAAACAGGTATCAAGGTTAGAGTTTTGTCCGTTGGTACTGGCCAAGCAATAGCTTATGGTCAAAGTGGTGATGCAGATGTTATTCTTATTCATTCCAGATCAAGAGAAGACGCATTCGTAAATTACAGTGGAGGTCAAGTTCCTTATGGAGTTCATCGAGCATGTGTAATGTATAACGACTTTCTCATAGTTGGACATTCATCAAATCCAGCATATTTACAACATGGTGATAATATAACAACAGTAATGGCAAAATTGAAATTAGGGATGACAATAGGACATAATACCACATTTTATTCTAGGGGAGATAACTCAGGAACTCATTCCAAGGAATTAAGTTTATGGGGCCAAATTGGTTGGGATCCATCCACCGCTGGTACTGACTATTACAAAGATGTTGGGGCTGGTATGGGAGGCACTTTACTTATTACTTATAATGATGCCAATGATAGAGGATATACTTTAGTAGATAGGGGGACATGGCTGTCTTTTAATGATACTTACACTACTATGAGTATTTTGGCTGAATCTGTTGTAGGAGAGGATTTTTTGCTTAACCCTTACGGTGTCATACCTGTTAATCCGGTTTTACATCCTCATGTTAAATATATAGCTGTTTGTCGGTTTGTAGGTTTTATTACATCACCTTATGGTCAAGCACTGATTAATACATATAAAAAGAATAATGAGGTTTTATTTCATTCTTGCTTTGGAACATGCAATGAAACTCACAGTTGTACAACTACAGACGATGAAATTGCAATTTGGGCACCCTATCATAGCGAATTTGCAGAACTTTCAATATAAATTCTTGGTAGGTACACCATAAATTGATTATTATTTTTTTTTTTAATTTGTTAAAATAAATAAGAAGAATTAGATTTCAATTAATATGGCAAACGAGATCATTGAGGGAATATTAGAAGCACTACGTTTGATGGTTACTTTTGATCCCGAATTATGGGGGATTATAGAGGTATCATTTCGAGTTTCACTAACATCAACATTTCTTGCCGCTTTACTTGCATTACCAATTGGGTCATTTATCGGATTACATGAGTTTCGCGGTAAAAGAACGCTAACTAATTTAATTAATACATTCATGGGATTTCCTCCTGTAGTAATGGGATTAATTATATTTCTATTGTTATCCCGAAGTGGTCCTCTTGGTTCTTTAGGTTTACTTTACTCTACAAGCGCTATGATTGTTGCTCAATTCTTCCTGGCAGTTCCAATCATAACAGGTACTGCAAAAGCAGCGATTGAAAGTGTAGATCCTACATTAAAAGAGACTATACTTTCATTAGGGGCTAACGAACGTCAACTGTGGTGGGAATTAATTAAAGATTCGAAAAAATCTATAATAGCAGGATTTTTAGTAGCATTCGGTCAAGCTATATCTGAAGTAGGTGCTGTAATGATTGTTGGTGGAAATATCCGTTGGGAAACTCGAACTTTTACAACTTCTATCGTACTTCAAACGCGAATGGGTGAATTTGGAATGGCTATCGCTTTGGGTATTATCCTTATTTTAATAGCTTTCATTGTGAATTATGGTTTAACTCGTATACAAAGTCGAGGTGGTTAAAATGAAATTGCTTGAAGTTAAAGATCTTCACAAGGAATATTATAAAGATGATAAAACCTCTATTAAGGTGCTTTCTAATATCAATTTTTCAGTCAAAAAAGGAGAAAGCTTTGTTATAATAGGTCCAAATGGGTGTGGAAAAACGACTTTATTAAGGATATTAGGGCTCTTAGATTTACCCACTCAAGGCAAAATATTATATCGTGAAAGTGATTTAACTAAAACTTCTCGAAAAGAAAAGATAAAATATCGGAGAAAAATTTCATTCGTTAGACAAAAACCTGTTGTACGAAACAGTACTGTTTTTAATAATATCGCCTATGGTCTCAAAGTGCGTGGAATGAAATATAGAGAATACAATGACACTGTAATGGATATAATAGATCTTGTTGGATTGAGAGAGATGGAGAATAAAAATGCTAGAGCCTTATCTGGTGGGGAAATGCAGCGTGTTGCTATTGCTATGAATTTTGTTATTGAACCTGAGATTTATTTATTGGATGAAGTTTCAGCTAATTTAGATCCTATGAACATTAAATTATTAGAAGAATTCATCATGAAAATAAAGCAGGACAAAGAGAAGACTATTATCATGAGCACACATGATCCAATAGAAGCAATTAAATATGCTGATCGGATAGCAGTACTAAATAATGGAGAAATTACACAAATAGGAACACCGAATGAAATATTTACCTCACCGAAAGATGAGTTTACTGCTCTTTTTGTTGGATATGAAAATATTTTATATGGAATTGCAGAATTAGATGAATCTACCGGATTAACAATCGTAAAAGTTAATGATTTAACTATTACTACTTCCAGTCAAGAAGAAGGTGAAGTTAAGGTGTGTATCCGTCCAGAAAGTATTGGAATAGTTAAAGCTCCCCCAAAAAATACAAGTTATAGGAATACTTTTAAAGGGCAAATAGAAAGTATTCGGGATCTTGGAAATATATGTCATGTTGTCGTTAATTGCGGTTCAGAAAAATTTTTAACAACAATTACTAAGCTTTCAAGGAAGAATTTAGAATTAAAAAAAGGATCTGCGGTTTTTATAAACTTTAAAGCAACAGATGTAAAACTATTGTGAATTAGATTTAGAAAGATTTAGATTATTGACATACAAGTTAAATATAGGCGCATGAAACTTGGGAGAAATTTTATAAATTTCAAATACATTTTTTATTGTTATTTTTAAATAGCCTATTTTAAAACACCAAATTTGCTATTTTAAATCAACTAAATTCCTAAATAGACTTTTCTTATTCGAGGTTCTTTTTCTAATTGTTCTTTTGTTCCTCGTATTCCAATTCTTCCTTCTTCAAGTACATGAATAGTATCTGCAACTTCCATTGCTAAAGGTACATCCTGTTCGACTAATAAAGTGGTTGTTCCTTCTTCTTTTATTCTTTTAATTGCACTAAATATCTTTTTCTTTACACTTGGTGCTAAACCTACTGAAGGTTCATCCAACAAGAGTAGTTTTGGATTTGACATTAATGCACGAGCTATTGCAAGCATTTGTTGTTCACCACCACTTAACGTTCCTGCTCGTTGTTTTCTTCTCTCTTTTAATTGAGGAAATATTTCATAAACAAAATCTCTCAATTTCTTATATTTTTGCTTATCTTTTAATAAATATGCCCCCATTCTGATGTTATCCGCAACATTCAAATCGTAAAATAATCTACGACGGTCTGGACTCTGAGATATTCCTTTTTTAGCTATTTTATGAGCTTTTAAGCCATCTATTCTTTCACCGAGGTATTCTATTTTTCCTTTATCAGGTTTTTCTAAACCAGATATTAATCTAAGGACTGTTGATTTTCCAGCTCCGTTTGGACCAATAATGGCATTTAGAGAATTTTTTTCGATTTTTAAATTGAGGTCTTCAAGTACTTTTGCTTTCCCATAATAGTGATATATTTTTTTTAATTCAAGCATATAATTTACCTATACCTTCTCTGGAAGTTTCAGCGTCATTCTTTTTTCTCTTGAAAAACTAAAGAGAAACTACACTTCACTCTTTATCATAGAAAAAATTTGATCACATGTTAAATTTTTCAAACAACTTTTTTT